>JAJQBY010000027.1 GCA_021203045.1 Oscillospiraceae bacterium
ATTCCGTTTCGTTTCTTTAACTCCACCCCCTGGGTGAAGTTATAAAACCAAGTAATACCAATGGTTTGCGGTTAACTCCACCCTCCCCGCTCACCCACACAGAGGGCCGCGCAAAAGCAGGCCGCGCGGCAACAGCGCCGGCGCAGCCTGCTGGCTCGTCAGTATTCGTATATCCCGCCGCCGGTGAATTCCCGCAGCATGGCGTCGGGTGCCAGGAGTGCCGGGTCGATGGGGACAAAGCGCTCCAGTCCCGCTCCGGCGGAGAGCATCTCCTCCCGCCGGGGGATATCCTCCGGCACCCGGACGAACAGGGGTATGGCCATCTGCCGCAGGACGCATACCTCATAGGGGAAGGCCGTATCCAGCTGCACATCCGCCTTATGGCGGAAGGGGTCGATGTTCTGCCGCTCCCCCCGGCGGACGTTGGCCCACATCTGCATGGTCTCCGTGGGGTCGGAGCCCCGGAACAGGCTGTCCCGCACCACCCGGCGCACCAGGCGCAGCCAGGAGCCCTTGAAGGCGTACTCCCCGTCGTCGTCCACAAAGTTGGAGCTGGCGCTGACATAGAGCTTGAAGGCCTCCGGATGGGCCTCTGTGATGCTGTCGTTCAGGGCGTGGATGCCCTCGAAGATGGCCACCTCGTTTTTCCCCAGCCGCAGGGAGGCGGAGGGCTCGATGGTCCGCATCCGGCGGGAGAATTCATACTTGGGGATGAATATCCGCTCTCCTCTGGTCAGGAGGGTGAAGTGCTCGTTCAGCAGGTCCATATCCAGACACAGGGGGCTCTCCAGGTCCGGCTCCCCCTCCGGGGTGCGGGGCACGGTCTCCGGCCGGACGGTGCGGAAATAGTTGTCCAGGGATATGCTGTGGCTCTTTATCCCCCGGCGGGACAGGGCGTCCCGCAGCTTCATGGCGGTGGTGGTCTTGCCGCTGCCGGAGGGGCCGGACAGCAGCACGATGGGGCTGTTGGGAAGATTTTCCTGTATCATATCCCCCACCTGCTCCACCCGCCGGTCATAGTCCCGGTCGCAGTTCCGGAGCAGCCCCTCCGGGTCCGACTGAGCCAGAGCGTTGATGTCCTCCATATCGAATGCCATATATCATACCTCCTGCGTCATTCGCTCGATATATTCCTTGGGATACTTGGGGTTCATCCGGCGGCGGATGGACCCGTCCGGGCCGGGGATTTTGGTGGAGCCCCCTGCGCCCATGGCGTAGATAGGGGCCAGCTCCTCCATCATCAGGATGTTATAGAGGTTCTCCGTGCCGGGCCTGGCCCAGCCCACGTTCTCCCAGCCCCCGGACATATATTTCTGCCGGTAGAGATAATAGGGCGCATATCCCGCCGCCGTCAGCCGCTCCATGGCGTAGTCCACCATCCGGCCCACCGCCACCCCGTCCGGCAGGGCCTGGGGATGCTCCGCCAGGCGGGAGCCGTTTTTGATGGCCAGGGTGTGGACGGTGATATTCTCCGGCTCCAGGGCCAGCACGGTATCCAGGCTCTGCCGGAAGCCCGCTTCGCTGTCTCCGGGCAGCCCGGCGATCAGGTCCATATTCACCTGAAGCCCCCCGATCTGCCGCACCAGGGCCAATGCGTCCGTCACATCCCGCGCCGTGTGGCGGCGGCCGATGGTCTCCAGCACCGTGTCCGACATGGTCTGGGGATTGACGGATACCCGGGTCACCCCGTGGGCTTTCAGCACCGCCAGCCGCTCCATAGTGATGGTATCCGGCCGCCCGGCCTCCACCGTATACTCCCGGAGGGCGGACAGGTCGAAGCAGGTCTCCATCCGGCTGCACAGTCTGTCCAGCTGGGCCGGGGACAGGGTGGTGGGGGTCCCCCCGCCGAAATATACCGTCACAGGCCGCTGTCCCAGCTCTCTGACCTCCGCCCCCAGCCGGCCGATCTCTCCCAGCAGGGCCTCCAGATAGGGCTCCATCAGGGCCCGGCTGCTGCCCACGGCGCTGGATATAAAGGAGCAATAGGCGCATCGGGTGGGGCAGAAGGGTATGCCCACATAAAGGCCGATATCCCCCTCCCCCAGACCGGCCTTCGCCTCCAGGGCGGCCCTGGCCGTCCTCTCGCATAATGCGGCCCGCCGGGGGGATACGTCAAAATCGGCGGCGAACTCCTCCCCCGTCCGTCCGGCGGTCAGATACTGAGCCATCAGCTTGCCCGGCTTCACCCCGGTCAGCGCCCCCCATGGGGGTCTGGGAAGCCCGGAGGCCAGAGCCGCCCGGTAAAAGGACAGCTTCACCGCCCGCTGCTCCATGCGCACCCGCTCCCGCGCCCCCTCGCAGGGCTCCACAGCCGCCCGGCCCTCATAATCCCGGCACTGCCGGTACAGGCGGCACACCGCCTCCCCATCGGAGAGGGTCAGCTCCGCCCGGTCCCCGGCAGGCTCTCCGGCGGAATAGACCGGCCGCTCCCCGGGGAACAGGGTCAGGAGCATCTGCTCCGCCGCATATTTATACGAATGGCCGGAAAAGTAAAGATTCATTTGCTTGCCTCTTGACAAATTCGATTTGCAGTGGCAGGATATAATTTGGTATAATGTTTCCCGCCAGGCGCGTTTCATATAGTATACCACAAAAAGCAAGCCCTGGCGATAGCTTATACCATATCTATACTGCGAGGAATGATACAAAACCATGGCAAAAACCGACATAGTCATCGTTGGGGCGGGCCCGGCCGGCATATTCACAGCCATCGAGATGCTGCGGCGCGGCTCCCAAAAGAAAATAACCATCATGGAAAAGGGCAAGAGCGTGGAGCAGCGCCACTGCCCCAAGGCGGAGACCAACCGCTGCATGAACTGCAAGCCCAACTGCGCCATCACCACCGGCTTTTCCGGGGCCGGGGCCTTTTCGGACGGGAAGCTGTCCCTGTCCTGCGAGGTAGGGGGCGACCTGCCCAACCTGATCGGGGCGGACCTGGCCCAGGAGACCATTCACTATACGGACAGCATCTATCTGGAATTCGGGGCGGACGAGCATATCGAGGGCCTGGAGGAGACCGAGGAGGTCAAGCAGATACGCACCCGGGCCATCCAGGCGGGGCTGAAGCTGGTGTCCTGCCCCATCCGGCATCTTGGCACGGAGAAGGCCCATAAGCTCTATGAGGACATCGAGCACTGGCTCCAGGACAAGGGCGTGGACATCCTGTTCCAGACCGAATGCACCGGGCTCATCATCCGGGAGGGCCGGTGCCGGGGGGTCACCTATACGGACGGCCGTCAGGATTTTGAGCTGTTCGCCGACGAGACCGTGGTGGCCACAGGCCGCCGGGGAGCGGACTGGCTGGAGGGGCTGTGCTCCACCTACGGCATCGACCATGTCCCCAGCACGGTGGATATCGGCGTCCGGGTGGAGGTGCGAAACGAGGTCATGGAGACGGTGAACCGGGCCTTTTATGAGTCCAAGCTCATCGGCTATCCGCCTCCCTTCAAAAACAAGGTCCGCACCTTCTGCCAGAACCCCGGGGGCTTCGTGGCCCAGGAGAATTACGATAACGGCCTGGCCGTGGTCAACGGCCACTCCTATAAGGAGCTGAAAAGCGAGAACACCAACCTTGCCATCCTGTGCTCCCATAACTTCTCCGTCCCCTTCAATCAACCCATCGCCTATGCCCAAAAGGTGGGCGAGCTGACCAATATGCTGGCGAACGGTCAGCTTCTCGTTCAGCGCTTCGGGGATATCCTGGACGGCAAGCGCACCTGGCAGAAGGAGCTGGACCGCTCCAACGTCCGCCCCACCCTGCCGGACGTGGTGGCCGGGGATATCACCGCCGCCATGCCCTATCGGGCTATGATAAACATCATCAACTTCATCAAGGCCATGGACCAGGTAGTCCCCGGCTTCGCCGCCTATGAGACCCTGCTCTATTCCCCGGAGCTGAAGTTCTATTCCAACTGCATCCGCATGGACAAGGACTTCAACACCAACGTCCCCGGCCTCCACTGCCTGGGCGACAGCTCCGGCTGGACCCGGGGCCTGATGATGAGCTCCGTCATGGGCGTGCTGATGGGAAGAAAACTGGTATAATAATCGGAGGTATACATTGCTGAAACTTGTTTTATTCGACCTGGACGGGACCCTGCTGCCCATGGACCAGGACGCTTTCGTCCATGGATATTTCTCGCTCCTGGCCAAAAAGCTGGCCCCCCACGGATATGAGCCCCAAGGGGCTTATCGACGCCATATGGAAGGGCACGGCGGCCATGGTGAGAAACGACGGCAGCCGCACCAATGAGGCCGCCTTCTGGGAGGAATTTTGCCGCCTGTGCGGTGCTCAGGCCATGAACGACATCCCCCTGTTCGATGAATTTTACCGGGTGGATTTCCAGCAGGCCCAAGCCTTCTGCGGCTTCCAGCCCAAGGCGGCGGAGACCGTCCGCAGCCTGAAGGCCGCCGGGCTCCGGGTGGCTCTGGCCACGAACCCCATCTTCCCCGCCGTGGCCACCGAGAGCCGCATCCGCTGGGCCGGTCTGGAGCCGGAGGACTTTGAGCTGTATACCACCTATGAAAACACCAGCTTCTGCAAGCCCAACCCCGCCTATTACACGGATATCCTCGCCCGGCTGGGCGCATCGCCGGAAGCGGCCCTGATGGTGGGAAACGACGCCACGGAGGACACCGCCGCCCAGGCCGCGGGCCTGGACGTGTTCCTGCTGACGGACTGCCTCCTGAATCCCGACGGCCGGGACATCGACGCCTGGCCCCACGGCGGCTTCGACGAGCTGGCGGCATACATCCGGAACAGACTGTAATACCG
>JAJQBY010000104.1:0-21816 GCA_021203045.1 Oscillospiraceae bacterium
CGACTACCGAGACGACTACCGAGACGACTACCGAGACGACTACCGAGACGACTACCGAGACAGCCACCGTGGCAGCTACCGAGACAGCCACTGAAACGGCTACTGTAGCAACTACCGAGACAGCCACTGAAACGGTTGCTGTAGCAACTACTGAGACAGACATTGAGGTGACCACTGTTACAGCTACCGAGACCACCACTTTGGTTTCTGCTACAGCAGCTACCGAAAACAGCGGCGAGCCCACAGACGAAGAAGCCGCCGCAGTCGTACAGGAGCTAATCGACAGCCTGCCTGACGCGGAGAACATCACCGCAGAGAACGCTTCGGAGGTTGAGGCACTGCTCGACGCCATTGACGCCGCAAGGGCCACCATTGGCGAGGCGGCGGACGATCTGGACTACACCAAATATGACGCAGCCTGCGAAGCGCTGGCTGTCCTCTATGACGAGGAGACCGGCGAGGCAGTAACCGCCGATGAGGTGACCTACACTGCCGCCAACGGCTTCGTAAGCGGCCAGGACTACATCATCGGCATCCAGAGCGGCGATACGTTCTATGCCATCAGCAACAACGACGGCACCATTGTTGCGCTGGAGACCGATGTTACCAACCCTGACAGCTCTGTTATCTGGACGGCCGCCAGCGGAAACAGCGGCGTAAGCCTGGCAAATGGCAGCGTTTACCTATTGTACGGCGATGATGTCTTAACCACCCGAAGCAGTGCCGCCAGCAACTGGTCGATCAGTGACGGCCAAATGACCTATGACAAAGCAGGGACCAAATATTACGTCGGCGGCCTCAGCGGCACCGGTTTTGCCTGCGGCACCGATTCCTCCGCCGCCGCGGACTACGCCATCTACACCTCCGGCTCCGACCTGGGTTCCGGTGATTCCGGCAGCTCCGGCGACAGTGACTCCGGTGACGGCGGCGATGGCGGCTCCGACAGCACCTCCGTTACCTATACCGCCAGCGAAACCGTGACAGGCAACGTTTCCTTCGTGGTGGATGGGTATAGCTTCGGCATCGAGCGGGGCGCGGTCTCCGTCGTAGCAGCCACCGTGACCGACGCCGGTCTGACCGTTACCACCTCCAACTATCTGGAGGCCGCAGCCGTGGAAGGCGGCTTCATTCTGTCCGTGGAGGACCCCCCGGGGACCGTGGCCTATCTGGTCATTGAAAACGGCGCGCTGGGCCACACCTCCTCCGCCACCGGCTATTGGACCTATAATAACGGCGTCCTCGCCTATGTGGACGGCGACACGATTTATTATATCTCCGGCGCCACAGCGGACGGCGTCACTGTTACCACGGACAGCAGTGCCGCCGCGACAGTCGCACTCTATGCCGGTACCGAGACCCCCAGCAAGGGCGACGCTCCCGGCTCCTCCACCACAGAGACAGACGAGGACGCCCCTGTAATCGTCACCCAGCCCGTAGCCGTTGGCTATGTATACGTCGATTCCGGCTATGACGCTCCGGTATACACCATCGAGGCCCAGCTTCCCGAGGATTCCACCGCCACTGGCATATACTTCGTCTGGTATGTGGACGACGAGGTGGTTTATGAATCCGGCAAAATCAGCTGCTCCGTCGGCGAGACCGTTTCCAGCACCTACACTGCCGAAGAGCTTCAGGATCAGGGGGTGGGCGTTTACACGGTCTATTGCGAGGTTTACTGCAATGTAAAGGACGATACCGGCGCACCGGTCGCCCACAGCGTGGACTCCACCAAGGTTTCCTTTATCGTGTGCTCCGGCGTTCTGCCGAATTCCTTCCTCACCTTCTCCGACGTGCACGAGACCTTCACCAATATCGGCGTCGCCATCAATGACACCATCACCACCTACGGCGGTCTGATTCCCGCCCTGATCGTCTGCTCCGGCGACTGGGCCAACGGCTATTACACCGGCACCGATGAGGACAACATCAACACCACGCTGCTGAACTATATCGCCGTTATGACGGCACAGGCCGGCGGCATAGACATCGTGTTTGTCTCCGGCAACCACGACAACAGCATCGCCGCCTCCACCGCCACGGCGGAATCCAATCTGGCGGACACCACGGACTTTGAGGAGGACGGCGTCGGCGTCATTTACGACAGCGAGTATGACAGCGAGGACGTAGGCTCCAGCGCTGAGAATACCGGCCTGGTGGTCTTCGGCATCAACTATGAGGCGCTGGAGCAATCGGACGGTTCCTACAGCTACGCCACGGTGCTTCCTCAGCTGGAAGCCTTCCTGGAGGAGCTGAGCGAGAATTACAAGGGGCAGCTCGTGGTCATTTCCGCCCATGCCGGCCTGCACGTCCTGGCAGATTGGGCCGGCGACAACGACTACAACATTGATTTGTCCGCCGACATGGTAGAGCTGCTCAACTATTACGCCACCGAGTACAACATGGACATCATGTTCTTCTTCGGTCACGATCACTCCAAGAGCGAGCAGGAATTCTACTATGTTCCCGGGGATGAGATCACCAGCACCGTCTCCTACGCCGATCAATCCTCCCAGACCTATACTCTGGCCTTCACCTACGCTCACGCCGGGTATATCACCAACACCATCGGCGGCGAGGAGAATTACACCCTGGTGACCTGGGATACGGACACCATCGTGCGCTCCATGTATGTGGCCGACGGTGCACACACGCTGAACGACTCGCTCACCTTCGATCTTGAGCGTGTGGCAGAGTTCCCGGAGGAGCCCGAACCCACGCCTCCCGATGACACGGACAAGCCCGCAGAGCCCGATGCTCCTGAGAAGCCCGATGGCGATCAGCCTGGCGGCGACAAACCCGGCGATGACAAGAACGCCCCCAAGACGGGCGATGAAAGCAACGCCCTTGTGTGGCTTATCGTTCTGGCCGTATGTGGCGCCGGAGTTGTTGCCATCGTCCTGCCCCGCAGAAAGCGCGGATAAGCCTTAGAAACTCCATCAGCACATAAAACGGCAACCGCCGCGAAGCAATCGCTTCGCGGCGGCTTTGCTATTTCGCTGAAAGATTTATTATCGCAGGAAGCCCTCCAGAATTTTCTCCTCGGCCTCCTCCTCGGTCAGGCCCAGGGTCAGGAGCTTCAGTATCTGCTCGCCGCTGATGCGGCCAATGGCGGCCTCGTGTATCAGGGTGGCGTCCACATCGTTGCAGGCGATCTCCGGGATGGAACGGGCCTTGGCCTGTCCCATAATGATAGCGTCGCAGGATACGTGGCCGAAGCAGGGTGCATTGCCCTGCACCCGGGGATAGAAGGTCTGGGAGGAGTTGTCCTGGGCAACAGAACGGCTGATAACCCGGGCCTTGGCCCCTGCACCGTTCAGGAACACATCCATTTCCGACACGGCAGTCTGGTCCTGATGGGTGCACAGCTTTTCCTGGATGATGATCTCTGCCCCGGCCCCCACCTGGGCCTTTGTATAGCGCTTGGTGTCGTCCACGCCGCGAATCTGAGAGGTATCCAGGGTAATGGAAGCCCCCTCCTCCAGATATATCTCCGTCACCGGGTTCAGAATGCGCTTGCCCGTGCCGGTCCCCTCGCCGTAGTGCTTTTCCTTATAGACCACGGAGGCGTTTTTCCCGATGTGGAAGGTGTGGATACCGTCATGCTGGGAATCATCGCAGCCGCAGTTGTTGATACCGCACCCGGCCACGATCTCCACCTGGGCTCCCTCGCCTACATAAAAGTCGTTGTATACCCTGTCCTTAAAGCCGGACTTGGTCAGCACCACGGGAATATGGACGCTGCCATGGACTATGTTCGGGGCGATATATACGTCGATGCCGTCCTTGTCCGTCTTTGTGACGATCTCAATATTTTTCGTGCTGTGTCGCTGGGCCTTGGCTCCGTCCACGCGGATATTCACTGCCGCATCCTCGGGAAACTCATGGCCGTCGGCGATCTGGTCCAGCACGCCGGTCACTACATCGTTCAGCATCCCTGCTCCTCCATACGGGCGCAGGCCGAGACGGTCTGTCCCATAATCTTCGGGTAGATCTCCTCCTGAGAGCCCTGGGCCGCCACCCTTCCCCCATCGATCAGGACGATCTCATCCGCCTGGGCGATGAGCCGCTCCTGGTGGGAGATGATGATAAGAGTGGCCTCCTTCCGGCGGCTGATGGCGCCAAAGGTCTCCGTCAGCTTGGAAAAGCTCCACAGGTCGATACCGGCCTCCGGCTCGTCGAATATCATCAGGCCCCCCTGATGGGCCAGGATGGTAGCAATCTCTATACGCTTGGCCTCTCCGCCGGAGAGGCTGTCGTCCATGTCCCTGTCCACATAGTCCTTGGCGCAGAGCCCCACCTGGGTCAGATAGTCGCAGCATTCCAGGCGGCCCATATCCCGGCCGGACGCGATCTTCAGCAGGTCATAGACCGTCATTCCCTTGAACCGAGGCGGCTGCTGAAAGCCGTAGCTGACGCCCAGCCTGGCCCGCTCCGTCACGGAAAGGCCGATCAGCTCCTGCCCGTCCCAGGTAATGCTGCCGGAGGTGGGCGTCTCCAGCCCCATGATGAGCTTGGCCAGGGTCGTCTTGCCGCCGCCGTTGGGACCTGTGATGACCGTGAAGCTCTTATCCTCCAGGGTCAGGTTCAGGTCGCGGATGATCTCCTTTTCGCCTCCCTCGCCGGAGGCGCTATAGCATAAATTCGTAATCTTCAGCATTGTTCCAGCCACTTTTGGTCGTCCGGCTCAAATACCACTCTTTCATAGGCCGGCATGTCCATCATGACGCCCGTCCAGTCGGAATGGATATCGCCGTTTTGTTTGATGAGGACATCATAGAGGATGTCGTAGGTGACGCCGTCCTCCCCCGTTTCCACGATGGTACTATAAGACAGAGTACGGTGATAGGTGATCTCTATCCCGTCATGCTCGAAGTGATAGCCATTCCGCATACGGCAGCCATCCAGACCATGATAGGTAAAATAGCGCATCAGGTCGTGGAGGATCTTGTCGTCCTCCTTCCGATACAGATTTTCCGGCGTGGTGTCTGTGTAGTCATACCGGAACTGGATGGAGACGCCCCGGCCCTTCCACCGCTCCACGAAGGCGGGCAGGTTCTCCGCCGGATAGTTTTTCCACAGCACGCAGTTGACGCGGGCCGGGACCGGCAGACGGCCGATCAGCTCATCCGGGGATTCCTCCACATAATGCTGCATATGGCGGGAGATATTGACACAGGTGATCTTCTCCTGATTCCGGCGGAAAAATTCCAGAATCTCCTCCTCCGGCTGCCCCTCAAATACCGGCAGGGTGGTGTTTATGAATATCCGGTGAGTGGCGGGGATGCAGTCCAGCATGATCTGCAAGGATTCCAGGTTGGACATAGGCTCCCCGCCGGTGAACACAAAGTCGCACCGGGGCGTTATGCCGTCCAGACGCCGGATGCTGTCACATATTTTTTCCAGGCTGAAGCCTGTCATGTCCGCATATTCCTGCTTGTTGATGCAGAACGGACAGTGATTGCGGCAGTCATAGGGAACAAACACGGTGACGGTCGCGCCGCCCTCTCTTGTTTTGTAGGGGTTGGCCATTGATTTTCCTCAATCCTTCTATATATCAAAATTTTTGTAAGTAATATTTCTACCCAAGGCGCTATTTTAGCACAAAACACCTAAAAAATAAAGGCATTTTGCTGACAATGTTTTAGCAATTCGCACAATCCCTTATTCCCCCTCATTTTGCCCGGTGAATCAAACCATTTGGAATTGGAAAGACTATCTGTGCCATTGGTCAACGATGGCCAAACGAGGGGGATTTGTCCATGCAATGCAAAGTGGAGATCTGCGGCGTGAACACAGCAAAGCTGAAGGTGCTGAAAAACGATGAGACCCGCGCGCTTCTGACCCGCACGAAGCAGGGCGACATGGCAGCGCGGGAGGAGCTTATCGCCGGGAACCTGCGGCTGGTGCTCTCCGTCATACAGCGCTTCTCCGGCCGGGGCGAGAATGTGGACGACCTGTTCCAGGTCGGATGCATCGGCCTTATCAAAGCAATAGACAATTTCGACATGTCACAGGATGTGAAGTTTTCCACCTATGGGGTGCCCATGATCTCCGGAGAGATACGGCGCTATCTGCGGGACAACAGCGCACTGCGGGTATCCCGCTCCCTGCGGGACACGGCATACCGGGTCATGCAGGCCAAGGAGGCCCTGATCAAGGCAAATCAGCGGGAGCCGACGGCGGATGAGATCGCCAAGGAGCTGGGCATCCAGACCTCCGAGGTGGTCATGGCTATGGACGCCATATCCGACCCGGTCAGCCTGTTCGACCCGGTATACAACGACGGGGGCGAGAGCATGAGCGTCATGGATCAGATCGGCGACGATAAAAACACCGACGCCGCCTGGCTGGAGCGCATCGCCCTGACGGAAGCGGTGGACAAGCTGGGGGAACGGGAAAAGCGCATCCTGTCCATGCGCTTTTTCGACGGCAAAACGCAAATGGAGGTGGCCTCCGTCACAGGCATCTCCCAGGCCCAGGTGTCGCGGCTGGAGAAAAACGCCGTAGGTCAAATAAAAAAGGCCCTGTTTCCCGCATAGGAAGCCCCGGTCTGGGGCTTTAGTCAGAGAAGGGCCGTTTTACTGCATTTGAACTTTTAATTTTTCAGAATATACAATCTTCCGTTTAAAAAATCAACTCACCGCCGATAATAATCCCGGCGGTGAGTTTTTATGAAAAACGAAAAATACAAATCCCATCTGCGTCCCTGGGAGGTCGCCCTGCTTTTGGCGCTGGCCATCACATTCTGCGCCGGGCTCTGGGCACAGCGAACGCAGGAGAGGCTTTCCGGGCAGCTTATCCGGCTGCATGTTGTCGCCAACTCTGACAGCAGCGACGACCAAGCGGAAAAGCTGCAGCTCCGGGACAGGATACTGGCCCTGCTCTCCCCCCTGCTGGCTGACTGTGAGACGCAGGAGGAGGCCGCAGCGGTCATTGCGGAAAATATGGACGCCATACGATCTCTCGGCGACGTGTCCGTCAGCCTGGAAACAGAATATTACCCCACAAGGGAATACAACACCTTCTCTCTCCCGGCAGGCGAGTATCTATCCCTGCGGGTGGAGATCGGCCAGGCACAGGGCCGGAACTGGTGGTGCGTGGTGTTCCCGCCCTTGTGCACGGAGGCGCTGGCCGAGGACACCGGAGACGCTGCGGATGCCTTCAGCCTCCTGTCCGATGAGGACGAGAGCCTGATAACACAGGACGGGCAGGGCTATATCCTCCGCTTCCGGCTGGTAGAGCTCTGGGGCGAGCTGAAGCAGACGCTCAGCTGAAGCGGGACGACCGGATCAGACCCTGGCCGGGTCCGGCAGGTCCATGTCCTCTCCCGGGTCGTCCCCGGATGCGATGGAGACCGGTCCGTTCTGGATCGTCACCACCGTCTTTCCGGGCTGGGTCATGACCATAAGAGCACCGAATTTATCCACCGCAAAGGCGAAGCCATACAGGGGCACTCCCCGGTATATTACATCCACGTGGTTCATCAGCGTCAGGCACAGACGGCAATAGTCCTCCATCCGTTCCTGGTGGTTGGCCGGGTATTCTCTCGTCAGCGCCGCCACATCAGCGGCCACCGGAGCCATAAGGCTCTCCATAAGCGAGGCATTTTCCGGAGTCAGGGTGAACAGTAATGCGATGCCGCCATCTATCATCCTGGCCCGCACGCTGCCTATGGGCTTGTCCTCCCGCACCACATCACAGGGCCAGTATATCCTGGCGTCGCTCCCCACGGCGCGGCACAGGGACGCCGCGGCCATATGGGGCAGGCACCTGGCCTGCTGCACAGTACACTGAAGCGCCACAGACACGGCAAAGGCTCCCGCTGCAGCTGCAATATATCCCGGCCCCAGGCGGGCCGCCTCCTCCAGGGGGTTGCCATCCTCCGGCAGGAGGCTGAATGCGAACCCCTCCGGGGGCTGAAATTCATCCGGCATGATATACATCTCTCCTTATTTTCCAAAATTCCGTAGCTATAAAAAGGAGGAGATCGCCGCAGGAGCGGAAGGGCTCCTCTCCTGACAGCGATCTCCCGATCGGTTTGTCTTTCCCGCTTACAGCGGATTTATGGGTTTACTTGAGCGTGATGAGCAGCTCGCCCGCCTTGACGCTGTCGCCCTTCTTCACAAGGACCTGGTCAATAACGCCGGCCTTCCGGGATACGATGCTGGTCTCCATCTTCATGGCCTCGACCACAGCAAGGACCTGGTTCTCGTCCACCTCATCGCCCACCTGGACCTCCACCTTGGAGATCATGCCGGGGATGGAGGCACCGATCTGCCGGTCGTCGTCCGGATCGGCCATGACCACGGACACGCCCGCATCCTTGGCTGTGGGATCGACCACCGCCACCTCGCGGCGCATGCCGTTCAGCTCGAACTGGACGTTTCTGGTGCCGTCCTCGTTCATATCGCCCAGGCCCAGATATTTGATAACAAGGGTCTTGCCGTCCTCGATGTTGACCTGGTTGACCTCGCCGACCGCCATGCCGTTGAAGAACACATGGCTGCCCATGCGCATGATGTAGCCATACTCCTTGCGGTGACGGATGTATTCCTCATATACCTTGGGATACATGGCATAGGAGATGAATATCTTGTCATCCTCCGCCTCGGGATAGAACTCATGCACCTGGCGCTTGATCTCATCCCAGTCCACGGGAGGCAGCAGAGCGCCGGGCCGTCCCTCAATGGGCTTCTCACCCTTCAGGACAATATCCTGAAGCCACTGGGGGATGCCTCCCACAGGCTGCCCCATCAGGCCCTTGCAGAAGCTGACGACGCTGTCCGGATAGGCCAGGTTCGCCCCCTTCTCCCGGATATTCTCCGGGGTCAGGTTGTTCTGCACCATGAAGATAGCCAGGTCACCCACCATCTTAGAGGTAGGCGTGACCTTTATCAGGTCGCCCAGCATGTCGTTCACGGCCTTGTACATCTCCTTGACCTCGCCGAAGCGGTCGCCAAGGCCCAGGGCCTCGACCTGAGACTGAAGGTTCGTGTACTGTCCGCCAGGTATCTCATAGCGGTAAATGTCCGTGACCGGGCCGGTCAGGCCCTTGTCAAAGGACGCATAGCGCAGGCGCACATCGGCCCAGTAATCCGCCAGCTCCTGGAGCCGCTGGGTATCGAAGCCCGTATCCCGCTCCTGGCCATGAAGGGCCTCCACCAGAGCGTTCATGGACGGCTGGCTGGTAAGGCTGGACAAAGGCTGGATGGCCGTATCCACGATATCCACGCCGGCCTCCGCCGCCAGCAGATAAGAGGCGATCTGGTTGCCGGTGGTGTTGTGGGTGTGCAGATGGATGGGCAGGCCCACCTCCTGCTTCAGAACCTCCACCAGGCGCTTGGCGCTGTAAGGCTTCAGCAGGCCGGACATATCCTTGATGCACAGGGTATGGGCGCCGAATTTTTCCAGCTCCTTCGCGAATTTTACATAGTAATCCAGGGTATATTTATCGCTGTGGGGCTCCAGTATATCGCCGGTATAGCAGATCGTCGCCTCCAGGATCTTGTTCTGATTCAGCACCTCGTCCATGGCGGTCTGCATGGAGGGCATCCAGTTCAGGCTGTCGAATACGCGGAACACATCTATGCCCTCCCGGGCGGAGGTCTTTACGAAGGCCCGCACCAGGTTATCGGGATAAGAGGCGTAGCCCACCAGATTGGAGCCGCGCAGAAGCATCTGGAACAGAATGTTGGGGATCTTCTCCCGCAGCATCTCCAGCCGCTCCCAAGGGCTCTCGTGGAGGAACCGGTAGGCAGTATCGAAGGTAGCGCCACCCCACATTTCCAGGGAGAAGGCATCCTTCAAAATCTCCGCCGTGCCGTCCGCCGCCTTCACCATATCGCGGGTGCGCATACGGGTGGACAACAGGCTCTGGTGTGCGTCGCGCATGGTGGTGTCGCAGATAAGCAGCTTCTTCTGGTCCAGCACCCACTGCTTCACAGCGTTGGGGCCCTGCTTGTCGAGCATCTCCTTGAGGCTCCCCTCATATTTCGCCGGCTCATGAGCCACGGGGAACCGGGGCGGCGCATACTGCTTGCGCTCGGCGTCAGGATTGGCCACCTGGATGTTTGCAATGTATTTCAGCACGCGGGTGGCGCGGTCGCCGCCGGTGGCGTCGAATTCAAACAGCTCAGGAGTCTCATCGATAAATTTGGTGTGGCATCCGCCCTTCCGGAAGGTCTCATTGGAGAGGATGTTTGTCACGAAGGGGATATTGGTCTTTACGCCGCGGACGTGGACCTCATTGATGGCGCGGGTAGCCTTGCGGCATGCGCCCTCGAAGGTGTTGTCCCAGCTCGTGACCTTTACCAGAAGGCTGTCGTAGTATGGGCTTATCACCGTGCCGGTGCTGGCGTTGCCGCCGTCCAGCCGGACGCCCCAGCCGCCGCCGGAGCGGTATGCGGTAATCTTGCCGTTATCAGGGGCAAAGTTGTTTTTCGGGTCCTCCGTGGTAACACGGCACTGGATGGCATAGCCATTGATATGTACGTCGTCCTGGCTGTGCAGACCGATGTCGGGGCAGGACAGCGGATACCCCTCCGCCACCAGAATCTGCGCCCGCACAAGGTCGATGCCGGTCACCATCTCCGTGACGGTGTGCTCCACCTGGATACGGGGGTTCATCTCGATGAAATAATACTTGCCGGTCTTGTCTACCAGGAATTCCAGGGTGCCGGCATTGATATAGCCGACGGATTTTGCGATCTTCACAGCGTCCGCCCGGATGGCGGCGATCAGATCCTGCGGCACGCTCCATGCGGGGGCGAACTCCACCACCTTCTGATACCGGCGCTGGAGAGAGCAGTCCCGCTCGCCCAGATGATAGACCGTGCCGTGCTCGTCGCCCAGCACCTGCACCTCTATGTGTTTCGGCTCGACCAGATATTTCTCTATAAAAATATCGCCGTTGCCGAAGGCTTTTTCCGCCTCGGAATGAACCAGATCATAGGCTGCGACCACCTCGTCCTCATTGTCGCAGCGGTGCATGCCGCGTCCGCCGCCGCCGGCGGCGGCCTTCAGAATGATGGGGAAGCCATATTCCTTGGCCTTCTCCAGGGCGTCCTGCCCATCCTTCAGCGGCACGGTGGAGCCGGGAATGATGGGCACGCCGCAGGCAATGGCCATCTCCTTGGCAGAGAGCTTGTCGCCCATTTTGTCCAGGATATTGGACGGTGGGCCGATGAACTTGATGCCCGCCTCCTCGCAGGCCCGGGCAAACTCGGCATTCTCAGACAAAAAGCCATAGCCCGGATGGATCGCATCCACACCTCTGGTCTTTGCCATTTTGATGATGGCGGGGATATCCAGATAGGCGCCGAGAGGACTGTCGTTCTCGCCGATCAGGTACGCCTCATCAGCACGTGTGCGGAACAGACTATACGTATCCTCCTTGCTGTATATGGCGACCGTATGCAGCCCCAGATCGTTGCAGGCCCGGAAGATACGGATCGCTATCTCACCTCGGTTGGCAACGAGGACTTTGGAAAATCTTTTTGGTTCTATGTTGCTCGCCTCCTTCATTAGCATATATTATATTGCTAATTTCAGAATTTAACAAGTGAAATTCTGAAAATAATTGAATTAACAATAATCCCTCACTCTTACGCCCTTGATTACACAACATCAGAACCCAATCTCAAAAAAACCACACCATCATTCCATCGGAAAGGAGCGGAGCACCACGTCTGACCTGGAGCGTCGCCGGCAATTTCTTGTGAGCCTCCTTTACTGGACGGTCATCGCCGCCATCGCATATATCGCGTGCCGCTGGCTTCTGGGGACCGTATGGCCCTTTCTGTGCGCATTTCTGTTCGCCTGGCTCCTGCGGGCGCCCATACGGTATCTGACCGTCAGACGTCATGTGCGATACGGCCTGTCCGTTGCCCTTTGCCTGACCGTATTTTTCGCTGTCCTTGGCTGTATTCTGGCCGCGCTGGCGGCCAGCGCCGTTTCCGGCCTTCAGGAGCTGATGCAATATCTGCCGGGACTATATACCGGTATCATCGAGCCGGTTCTTACCCGCCTGAGGACATGGCTGGAGGAGACAGCTGCCTATATAGGTCCCTCCGCCTCCTCTCTGCTGACAGACCGCCTGCCGGACATATCGTCCTCCATCGGCAGCGCCCTGTCAAGCATCCCTGTCCGGGCCGTGACCGGCGCGTCCGACTGGGCCGCGAAGCTTCCGGGCCGGCTTCTTTCCATGGTCATATGCGTCATAGCCACGGTGTTCATCACGGCGGACTTCTCCCGCATCACCGCCTTTCTCCTGCGCCAGCTGCCCCAACGGGCGCGGCGGCTGACGCTCCAGGCGCGGGACAGCGCCGTCCGGGTGCTTCGCAGCTATTGCCGGAGCTACGGCATCATTTTGTGCGTCACCTTCGCAGAGCTGGCCGTGGGCCTTCTGCTCCTGCGCCAGCGGCATGCCGTTCTGATCGCCCTGATTGTGGCGGTGCTGGATATCTTCCCCGTTCTGGGCACCGGTCTGGTACTCGTTCCATGGGGCGTCCTTACACTGGCCGCCGGCTCTGCTCCGAAGGGCATCGGCC
The DNA here is from genome assembly GCA_021203045.1 of Oscillospiraceae bacterium. Classification (GTDB taxonomy): domain Bacteria; phylum Bacillota; class Clostridia; order Oscillospirales; family Oscillospiraceae; genus CAJOIG01. The sequence goes on from JAJQBY010000104.1 coordinate 12,549, forward strand.
TGCTGGCCCTGTGGCTTATCATCCTGGTCATCCGGCAGATCATAGAGCCGCGCATCCTGGGCCATCAGGTGGGGCTGCACCCTGTCGTCACGCTGGCCGCCATGTTTCTGGGCGGAAGGCTGTTCGGTCCGGTGGGACTGCTGGCCCTTCCCATCGCCTGCGCCGTCCTGAAAAGCCTGGACGATACCGGCGTCATCCATCTTATTCGCCACGAGGACGATCTGACATGAAAAAATATTTTTTCGCCGGCCAAAAAGCTATTGACATTTCGTCCACCCGATGATAAAATAATCCAGCTTGCGGGCGTAGCACAACGGCTAGTGCACCAGCCTTCCAAGCTGGGGACGTGGGTTCGATTCCCATCGCCCGCTCCAGCAAGATTCCTGGTATATGCGCCAGTAGCTCAGGTGGATAGAGCAACTGCCTTCTAAGCAGTAGGCCGGGGGTTCGAGTCCCTTCTGGCGTACCAAACGAATAAACATGGTGGATGTAGCTCAGTTGGTTAGAGCACCGGATTGTGGTTCCGGGTGTCGTGGGTTCGAGTCCCATCTTCCACCCCATTTTTATATGCTGTCCTTCTCAGTACGGGCAGTTTTCCTAACCGTAGCAGGGAATGGCGGCATCCATAGGGATGTAGTGTAACGGTAACACACCAGACTTTGACTCTGATATAGTGGGTTCGAATCCCGCCGTCCCTGCCACATGACTTGGTAGCTCAGTCGGCAGAGCAACTGCCTTTTAAGCAGTGGGCCCGGGGTTCGAATCCCCGCCAGGTCACCAACAATTGAAAAGGAAGGATACACGTTTGCGTGTCCTTCCTTTTTTGCTACCCTGTTTGCCCCGGTCACACCCGGGCGGATGCAGATTTATGGTGAAAAAGAAGAAAATCTTTCCTTGCTGTCCGTTTTATAGGACAGATGTTCTGGTAAGATAACGGTGGAATGGTCGTAGCCGCCATAAAAATAGAAAACAGCCCAACGCCAGGTCAGACCGCTTTCCATTTCAAAAAACACTTTTCAATCCACGGCTTCTGCCGACAAAACTATCATAGCAGGAAAAATTCTCCTTGACAACAAAAACTTGACAAACGTTCTGATTATATGTTAGTATGGCTTTGTCAATTGATATTCCATTTCAAAAAACACGAAATTATGGAAGAAGGTTATTTTATGGACCCTCCCTATCCTGCACATATTCGAGTAGAACCAGACGGAACATGGACCGTGCAGTCAGTGGCAGAGCACTGCCGGAACACGGCAGATATCGCATCTACGTCACTCAGGGTCGCAGGGCTGGCCGCAAGCGGCACTTTGCCCGGCCTTTTACATGATGCAGGCAAACTGAAGGAGATGTTCTGTAAATTTTTGGAAGCCGCCGCCAGAGGACAGCCTGTAAAGCGCGGCTCTGTGAACCACACGTTTTGCGGCGTCCGCTATTTACTTACACACTATCATAACATGCAAGACCCGGATGCCGCCTTCAGCAATATTGCCTGCGAGCTGCTGGCCTATGCAGTGGGAGCTCATCACGGACTGTTCGACTGTGTGGACGAGCATCACCGTTCCGGTTTTCTCCACCGGCTCGAAAAGGAAGACATTCAATATGAGGAGTCTGTCGCCGCCTTTCTTGAGCGGTGCGCCAGCCAGGAGGAGCTGGACGGCCTATTTTCTAGGGCATCCCAGGAATTGAGCGGCAAGATCACGACCCTTATCGCTCTCAGCGAAAAGGATGAAACGGGCAGTGAGCTCTCCTTTTATCTTGCAATGCTTGCCCGGCTTCTTTTATCCGCCGTGATAGAGGGCGATCGACGGGACACGGCCACATTTATGAACAAAACCGTGTTTCCCAGTTGGCCGGAGGATATGCGCCCCCTGTGGCGCAGCTGCCTGAAAACCATGGAGGATAAGCTGGCCGATTTCCCGCATGACTCCCCCATTCAGGAGGCCCGGCGTACCATCTCGCAGCAATGCCGGGACTTTGCAGCCAAGCCGGGCGGCGTGTACCGCCTGAACGTTCCGACGGGAGCCGGAAAAACGCTCAGCTCCCTGCGCTATGCTCTGGCTCACGCGGCGCAGTATAATAACACCCGCATTATTTTCACCGCTCCGCTTATCAGCATTCTGGAGCAGAACGCTCAGGTCATCCGGGACTATATTCAGAATGACTCCCTCATTCTTGAACACCACTCCAACGCCGTACAGACCAAGGAGGACGGAGAGGAGCTGGACGAGAGAGAGCTGCTGACGGAAACATGGCATGCGCCGATCATTATAACCACACTGGTGCAGCTGCTGAATACCCTGTTCAGCGGTAAAACGACCTGTATCCGCCGGATGCAGGCCCTGTGCGGCAGCATTATCGTCATCGACGAGGTACAGACCGTCCCCGCTCGGATGCTGACGCTGTTTAACCTGGCAATCAATTTCCTCGCAGAGATCTGCGGTACAACGGTGATCCTCTGCTCTGCCACCCAGCCCTGTCTGGAAGCAGTACCCCATCCTCTGGCCTCTGAGCCAGAGGAGATGGTACCCTATGACCCATCGCTGTGGGCCGCTTTCCGGCGAACTGACCTAAAGGATGGAGGCCGGCTCCGTCTGGCAGATATCCCATCGTTCGCCGGCAATATATTGGCGGAAGCGGACAGCCTTCTGATCGTCTGCAACAAGAGAGATGAGGCCCGAACACTGTTTCAGCGTCTGGAGGACAGCATCACGCACAGCTTCCACCTTTCCGCCTCCATGTGCATGGCCCACCGGCGGGATGTTCTTGCTGCACTGAATGCCGCGCTGGAGCAATATGCAGGAAGCGATGAGAAAGTCCTGTGCGTTTCCACACAGGTGATCGAAGCCGGTGTCGGTATATCCTTCGCCCGGGCGATTCGCCTGACAGCAGGGATGGACAGCGCAGTGCAGTCCGCAGGGCGCGTCAACCGCAACGGAGAGACCGATGGTATATCGCCGGTATATATCGTAAGCTGTGCTGATGAAAATCTGGGACATCTGCCGGATATACAGCTGGCAAAGCAGGCCACAGAGGATCTGCTGACAGAATTCAAAAAAGAGCCCGAACGATTTCAGATCGATCTGAGCTCTGATGAGGCGATACGATGCTATTACCGGCAGCTGTACAGCAAATTCTCCGAGGATTATCAGGATTATCCCCTCAAGGGCTATCCAACGCTTTATTCGCTGCTGTCCTTCAACGACAGCTACGCCGATGAGGATTGCCCGGCCTACGACCAGTTTTATTTAACCCAGGCATTTAAGCTGGCAGGACAAAAATTTCAGGTATTCTCGGACGAGACAGTGGATGTTCTGGTCCCCTACAAAGAAGGGAAGGAGCTTATCCTGGCCTTTGGAGCGCAGGGCATCGAGTATGATATTCCCCGGCAAAAGGAGCTTTTAGAAAAAGCTAAATCCTATACCATTTCCCTGTATCCATGGGAGCAACGATATCTGACAGAAAAGCGGGGCATCACGGCTCTGTGCGGCGGCACAGTGCTGGCGCTGAATCCCGATTTCTACGATGAAAAAAGCCTGGGGCTGTGCTTGCAGCCACCGGAAGCAAGTAATTTTTTGGGGGTGTAAATATGTCAAAACCTGTCCATCAAAACCGGGTGGATTTCCTGGTAACAGGCGACTATGGCCTGTTTTCCGACCCCATCATGCGGGTAGGAGGCGAGAAATGCACCTATCAGGTCCCCACCTATGAGGCACTGAAGGGCATCCTGTCCTCTGTCTATTGGAAGCCCACCATTATCTGGTATATCGATAAGGTGCGGGTAATGAATCCCATCCAGACGGAGGTGAAGGGCATCCGGCCCATCAAGTACGGCGGCGGGAACGATCTGTCCTATTACACATATCTGAAGCACTGCTGTTATCAGGTGCAGGCCCATTTTGAGTGGAACGACAACCGTCCGGAGCTGGCCCGGGACCGGAACGAAAACAAGCATCACTGTATTGCCAGACGCATGATCGAGCGAGGCGGCCGCCGGGACGTGTTCCTGGGAACACGTGAATGTCAGGGCTATGTAGAGCCATGCACATTTAACGATGGCAGCGGCGCTTATGACGATCTGCCGGAGCTGAGCTTTGGCCTTATGTATCACGGCATCACCTACCCGGACGAGGCTTACTCTCCGGAGACACAGGGACACATGACCGCCCGGTTCTGGTATCCCGTGATGCGGAAGGGCGTGATCGAATTTCCCAGACCGGAGGACTGCCCGCTCCACAAGCCGCTCCGGGAAATGGAGATGAAAACATTTTCTGATGAGCTTCAAAACTTTTCAGGACTCAGGGAATTTGGGGAGGTGAACTGAATGGGGCTGTTTCAGAAGGCCGTAGAAACCTATGACGCCCACAGCGCCTATATCGGCAAACAGCTGGAGGGTCACCAGGTCCTGGCGCCTGTAGGACATACGGTGAAAAATGCAGATTTGGAGATCACGCTAAATGAAGACGGCACATTTCATTCTGCCATCAAGCTGGATAAAACAGAGCCAAAAATCGTTATGCCTGTTACAGAGGAATCAGAGGGCCGCACCAGCGGCGCCTGCGCCCACCCGCTATGTGATCAGCTGTGTTACCTTGCAGACTATAATGATGAGAAACACCGGCTGTATGTAGATCAGCTTACTGACTGGGCAGGATCAGAGCACAGCCACCCCATGCTTCACCCTATTTTGACCTATGTAAAAGGCGGAACGATCTTGCAAGACCTGAGCCAGATGGGGCTGATCGAGCTGGACGACAAGGGGCAGCCAAAGAAGGAAAAGCTGATGGTGCGTTGGCGTATATCCGGCATGGGAGCAGCCAGCGGAAGCTGCTGGACGAACAAGGCGCTGTTTGATGCGTTCCTTGCCTGGTACACCGGCAAACGGGCAGCGCAGGGCCAGCAGCTGTGCATGATTACGGGCAGCATGGACATTCCGGCACAGCAGCACAGCAAGGGCATTATTCCCATCAACGGAAACGCCAAACTGATCTCGGCCAACGACACCAGTGGCTTTACCTATCGGGGGCGGTTCACGGAGGACAGTCAGGCCGCCTCGATAAGCTATCAGGCATCGCAGAAAGCGCATAATGCCTTGCGCTGGCTCGCCGCAGAACAGGGTGTGATTCAGGGCGGCAGGACGTTTCTCTGCTGGAACCCGGAAGGGAAAAAAACAGCCTCTCCCCTGATACCTCTGCTTTCCAGAACATCGCCTGCCAGTGCAAAGCCTACGAATTATCGGGAACAGCTCCTGCACACACTTTCCGGCTGGAAAAGTGAGCTACCGGAGGCCAGCGACGGGGTCGTTATCGCGGCCTTTGATGCAGCCACCACAGGACGACTTGCCCTGACCTACTATAACGAGCTGATGGGCTCTGACTTTTTAGACCGGCTCTATCAATGGGACAGCCACTGCTGCTGGTATAATGGAAAATTTGGAATACAGTCCCCCGCCCTGTGGCAAATCGTCAGCTGTGCCTTTGGGACACGGCGGGAGGAAAACGGCACTGTAAGGCTGGAAACGGACGACAAGGTAATGCGTCAGCAGGTGCAGCGGCTTCTCTCCTGCCGGGTAGACCGGGCGATGATGTCTATGGATATCGAAAAGGCGCTGGTTCAGCGAGCCTCGAATCTGCTGGTCTATGGCGGTTCCATACGGGAAACAATGCTGTTTGTCACCTGCGCCGTCATAAAAAAATATTACGATGACAGAAACTGCAAAAATAACGATAAGGAGGGCTATGAAATGGAATTGATCCCTGACAAGAATGACCGAAGCTATCAATTTGGACGGCTTCTGGCCGTGAAGGAAAAGGTGGAACGGGACACCTATGACAGTGATGAGGTTCGGGAACCGGGAGCAGTCCAAATGCAGTCCGTTTTCTGCCAGCGGCCACTGTATGCCGCAGGGGTCCTGGAAAAACAGCTGGAGCGGGCATATTTTCCCCGGCTTCGCCCCGGGGCACGAGTGTACTACAAAAACCTGATCGGCCAGATATTGGAACAAATCCACGGATTCCCGGAATGGCAGTGGAACAGGCCCCTGGAGGACACCTACCTGATGGGCTATTATCTACAACGCAAGGCACTCTACACGAAAAAAGAGGACCCGGACAACGCGAATGACACAGATGATTCCGAACAAACCATCGAAAACGACTAATTTAAAATCAGGAGGAGAATAACCAATGAGTACACTGAATCACAAGATCGACTTTGTGGCCCTGATCTCCGTAAACATGGCCAACAGCAACGGAGCCCCGCTGAACGGCAACCGCCCCAGGACAGATTATGACGGTTACGGCGAAATCTCCGACGTCTGCATCAAGCGGAAAATCCGCAACCGCATGCAGGATATGGGCTATCCCATCTTCGTTCAGTCAGAGGACCGGTGCGATGATGGTTTCGGAAGCCTGAGCGAGCGGGCATCCTCTGTTATGAAAGGGATAAAGGCCAGGGACGACTACGCAGAAAAGGCCTGTCAGACATGGATGGATGTGAGGACCTTCGGACAGGTATTCGCATTCAAGGATTCCAAGGGCCTGTCCGTGGGCGTTCGCGGTCCGGTGTCTGTTCATCAGGCCTTCAGCATATCCCCTGTAGAGGTGCAATCCCTTCAGATCGCCAAAAGCGTAAACGGAGAAAAAAAGGAGAAGGGAGAAAACCGCGCCTCCGATACGATGGGCATGAAGCACTTCGTCCGGTTCGGCCTGTATGAGGTAAAGGGCTCCATCAACGTTCAACTGGCTGAAAAAACCGGTTTCTCTACGGAGGATGCGGAGGTTGTGAAGGAATGCCTGCGCACACTGTTCGTCAACGACGCCTCCTCCGCCCGGCCGGACGGCTCCATGGAAGTGGTCCGCCTGTATTGGTGGGAGCACAACTGCAAAGACGGGCAATATTCCTCCGCCCGAGTTCATCGCTCCGTAAAGATTACATTAAAGGACGAAAACAAGCTCCCCTCCAGTATCGATGACTATGAGATCAGTCTGGAGCCTTTGGAGGGTCTGGAGCCGGAGGTATTGGAAGGGCTTTGATATACTGCCCGTCTGTATGGAGGGATAACCGATGTCCTATCACGAGGACGACTACTTACAGCTCTCTGGAATCCAGCACTTCTCCTTTTGCCGTCGACAGTGGGCGCTGATCCATATTGAGGACCAGTGGGCGGAAAACTTCCGCACCACGGATGGGGCGCTCATGCACGCGAACGCCCATGACAAGGGATTCCAGGAGAGCCGGGGCGACCTGCTGGTTCTTCGGGGTCTGGCAGTGCATTCTTCGGAGCTGGGCGTATCCGGGGAATGCGATGTGGTAGAGTTCCACCGCGCTCCCGACGGTATTTCACTGGCCGGACGGGAGGGGCTCTGGCAGCCCTTCCCGGTAGAATATAAGCGAGGCCGGCCCAGCGAGTACTCCCATGCCGATGCGCTCCAGCTCTGCGCCCAGGCTCTGTGTCTGGAGGAAATGCTCTGCTGCTCCGTGCCACGAGGCGCTCTCTATTACGGCGAGACCCGCCATCGGGAGCCGGTGGAGCTGGATGTATCCCTGCGGGAGGAGGCCAGGTCGATGCTTGCGGAAATGCATCAGCTCTACCGCCGGGGGACAACCCCGAAGGTCAAGCCCGGCAAAGGCTGCTCCGCCTGTTCCCTGCGCGAGCTGTGCCTGCCCCGGCTTATGCGCGCAAGGTCCGCCTCCGGCTATCTACGCGCCCATATGGAGGAGGAAGAATGAGGCATCTGTTAAACACCCTGTTCGTCCTGACCGAGGACGCTTTCCTGGCCCTGGACGGGGAGAACGTAGCCGTGAAGCAGGCAAACGAGGTCATCGGCCGGTATCCTCTGCACATTTTATCCGGCATCGTCAGCTTCTCCTATGCCGGGGCCTCCCCCGCCCTGATGGGCGCCTGCGTCAAGCGCGATGTGGCGCTGAGCTTCTGCACCCCCAGAGGAAAATTCCTGGCCTGCGCCTGCGGGGAAAGCAATGGCAATGTACTGCTGCGCCGGATGCAATACCGGACGGCAGACGATCCGCTCCAGAGCTGCCGTATCGCCCGCAGCTTCATCTTCGGCAAGGTTTACAACTGTCGCTGGGTCATCCAGCGGACGCTGCGGGATCACAGGCTCCGGGTAGATGAGGAAAAGCTCCAGGCTGCCTCAACGCAGCTAAAGGCACAGCTGCCGATGATCGCGGCGGAGACCTCTCTGGATTCCCTCCGGGGACTGGAGGGTGCATCGGCCAGCATCTATTTCGATGTGGTAAACGATCTGCTTCTGAACAATCAGGCAGCCTTCGCCTTTCACGGCAGAAGCCGCCGCCCGCCCATGGACAGGATCAACGCGCTGCTGTCTTTTGTCTATACGTTGCTCGCCCACGATTGCGCCTCCGCGCTGGAGGCCGTTGGACTGGACAGCTACGTTGGATTCCTCCATCGGGACAGGCCCGGCCGTTCCTCTCTGGCCCTGGATATGATGGAGGAGCTGCGGCCCTGCATCGGAGACCGCTTCGTTCTCACGCTCATCAACAATCGCACAGTGGCCCCGGAGGATTTTGAGGTGCGGGAAAACGGCGCTGTCTATCTGAAAGACGGAGCCCGCCGCACCGTTCTGAACCAGTGGCAGCAGCGCAAGCAGGAGCAGATCATCCACCCTTACCTGGGAGAAAAGCTTCCATGGGGCCTCGTCCCCTATCTTCAGGCCCTGCTCCTGGCCCGCTACCTGCGGGACGATCTGGATGCCTATCCGCCTTTTTTATGGAAGTGAGCGCTAGCTATGCTTGTTTTGATTACTTACGATGTAAACACAGAAGATGCAGCCGGACGCAAACGGCTCCGCCAGATAGCGAAGCAGTGCGTCAACTATGGCCAGCGGGTGCAGAACTCCGTTTTCGAGTGTCTGCTGGATGCAGCCCAGTGCCGCACGCTGCAGGCCAAGCTATGCAGCATCATGGACCCCCAGCGGGATAGTCTGCGTTTCTACTATCTCGGAAATCGTTATGAGACGAAAATCGAACATTTTGGCCGGGACACGTCCTATCAGCCGGAGGGACTCCTGCTGGTCTGACCGGTGCGAAGCCCAAGCACACAACATTTCCCTGCCCTTTCGCACCTTATTTTCAGCGCAAATCACAGGTTTTCGAGAGGCTTATCGGGGCTCTGCCCCGAACCATTTTGTTCAAATTAGTGCAATCATGCCAAAATATCTTGTCTTTCTATGGTGTATTTTTGTGCATGTTTGCCGTCACCCTCCTCGCGGAGGGTGTGGATTGAAAT
>JAJQBY010000104.1:21916-25241 GCA_021203045.1 Oscillospiraceae bacterium
CCGTCACCCTCCTCGCGGAGGGTGTGGATTGAAATATAAAAAAGACTGATTTCCTTCCGCTCAAATCCGTCGTCACCCTCCTCGCGGAGGGTGTGGATTGAAATCTCTCGATGCAGAGAACACCGAAGATGGTGCCAGTCACCCTCCTCGCGGAGGGTGTGGATTGAAATGGTCTGACCGCCGCTGACTCCAGCACTCTGGTGGAGTCACCCTCCTCGCGGAGGGTGTGGATTGAAATCATTCGGCACGTTTGATTTCCGCTGCCATTCCTCTTGTCACCCTCCTCGCGGAGGGTGTGGATTGAAATATCTTTTCACGGAACTCCTCATTGGTGTTCCAGAGTCACCCTCCTCGCGGAGGGTGTGGATTGAAATGCCCTTGAATGCACCGGCGCCGGATACCTCGGCCGTCACCCTCCTCGCGGAGGGTGTGGATTGAAATCGCAAAATCCGTGGCTACTAATAAGTAGCCTAACGTCACCCTCCTCGCGGAGGGTGTGGATTGAAATGATGTGATTGGTGAGGGACTCCAGCATCATTGCCCTGCGGTCACCCTCCTCGCGGAGGGTGTGGATTGAAATTCTGGGGGACTCCCCAGTATTGCGTATCGAGGACGTCACCCTCCTCGCGGAGGGTGTGGATTGAAATATCTCCCCCTTAAGTGTATCCGTTGGCACGGCGGGGTCACCCTCCTCGCGGAGGGTGTGGATTGAAATTGCTGATGCGTTTGCGCCAGCCGGATGATGCAGGTCACCCTCCTCGCGGAGGGTGTGGATTGAAATCCTTCCGCTCAAATCCGTCTCTCTTCTCCAGTGGGTCACCCTCCTCGCGGAGGGTGTGGATTGAAATCCGTCCCATCGTGTATATCTGCTCTCCCTATGCAGTCACCCTCCTCGCGGAGGGTGTGGATTGAAATGCCAAGCCGGATGAAGGTCGGCATTAGCCGTCACTGTCACCCTCCTCGCGGAGGGTGTGGATTGAAATCATGAGCTGTGTGGAGGACCGCAGGGCAATGATGGTCACCCTCCTCGCGGAGGGTGTGGATTGAAATCTACCGCAAAAATATGAAGGACATCGAGCGGACAATCGGTCACCCTCCTCGCGGAGGGTGTGGATTGAAATTCAAGACAGTAAGTATCTGGCGGTCAATCGTGCCGGTCACCCTCCTCGCGGAGGGTGTGGATTGAAATACATACTCCTCAGAGGTTCGTATCTCCTCACTGGAGTCACCCTCCTCGCGGAGGGTGTGGATTGAAATATCTCCCCCTTAAGTGTATCCGTTGGCACGGCGGGGTCACCCTCCTCGCGGAGGGTGTGGATTGAAATTTCCACATCTTCTGGCTCGGCGGCAAGCGGCGAACCGTCACCCTCCTCGCGGAGGGTGTGGATTGAAATCTGCCTTCCATGTATCCCTCGCCACACGGAGAGGGTCACCCTCCTCGCGGAGGGTGTGGATTGAAATTAAAAATTTTGTGTACTTGCTGTTGGCAGATTTGACGTCACCCTCCTCGCGGAGGCGGAGGGTGTGGATTGAAATAACATGGCACTGATGGCAGAGGCTTACCAAATCGTCACCCTCCTCGCGGAGGGTGTGGATTGAAATCTATGTGCTGAACGCCATGGATTTGTCGGTGCTGAGTCACCCTCCTCGCGGAGGGTGTGGATTGAAATGCCTTCCGGGAATTGCCGTAGGCGATTTTTAAATCGTCACCCTCCTCGCGGAGGGTGTGGATTGAAATAAGCAGCAACACTCTGCGGTTCACGGCAACAGTCGTCACCCTCCTCGCGGAGGGTGTGGATTGAAATAAGGAGGATTTTTAACATGGCAAACAATACTAAAGTCACCCTCCTCGCGGAGGGTGTGGATTGAAATGGAATAAATGCCGTCCGGATCAGCTGGGAGAGCGGTCACCCTCCTCGCGGAGGGTGTGGATTGAAATACAGCCGGACTTCACGGGTGAGTTCCCTGCAGAAGTCACCCTCCTCGCGGAGGGTGTGGATTGAAATAAGCTATCCGATTTGGCATCTATTGTGGCATAAAGTCACCCTCCTCGCGGAGGGTGTGGATTGAAATCTGGTCGAGGTGATACTCATCCCACAAAAAATCCGGGTCACCCTCCTCGCGGAGGGTGTGGATTGAAATTTCAAATCGACATCGGAATAACTTTCAATATCAAGTCACCCTCCTCGCGGAGGGTGTGGATTGAAATTATGAATAAAGTGTGAACAAATTAGAAAATTAAAGTCACCCTCCTCGCGGAGGGTGTGGATTGAAATACACTGGCGGCGGGGGCCACGGTGCGGGTGAAGGTCACCCTCCTCGCGGAGGGTGTGGATTGAAATCGCTACCGCTCCGGCGGCGGCATCAACATGGGCTTTGTCACCCTCCTCGCGGAGGGTGTGGATTGAAATGATACGCGGACGCCAGTTATACCGGCGTGGTCATGTCACCCTCCTCGCGGAGGGTGTGGATTGAAATGCCTCATCGCACGGCGGAAATGGGCAGGTCTCACAATGTCACCCTCCTCGCGGAGGGTGTGGATTGAAATTTTTGTTGCTGCGCTGGGAACAGTCGCAACCGGGTCACCCTCCTCGCGGAGGGTGTGGATTGAAATGGCGAATGGATGATCAGCGAATGGCCGGATTGGGAGTCACCCTCCTCGCGGAGGGTGTGGATTGAAATTCCATGTATTGCAGCACCAGGTTATACACAAGGCGTCACCCTCCTCGCGGAGGGTGTGGATTGAAATCATCACCTACGACGGGACGCTGATAATCACAAGGTCACCCTCCTCACGGAGGGTGTGGATTGAAATTGCTGCCGTGACGGTCGTTGCCTCTCGGTGCGCAGTCACCCTCCTCACGGAGGGTGTGGATTGAAATGGGGCGCGGTTGGTCAATGCCTCATTGCGCTCGCGTCACCCTCCTCACGGAGGGTGTGGATTGAAATAACGGCTACACCATGAGCGATAACGGCTATGATAGAATAAACTATCAAATAACGATAAAGGAATACTATGATCCTTTTACGGGTGAACCAATTAATAAGAGCAAGTAAAAGCAGCCCCACTTGGTAGGGCCGCTCGTAATTCTATGCGGTCGGCAGACCGCTTCACAGCGCCTTAAGGCGCTGCCTACATTATGCCCTCTTATAGGGCTTGTGCAGGACGCCCGTTTTACGGGTGGCCCTGACTTGTCTCAACCAATATGCGCTGAAGCCTCCCACCTTGCGGGAGGCTTCGGTACATAACCCAATGTCTGCTCATGAGGTAGCGCCGGTGATAGTGATCTTTACAGTCCCGATTGTCACTTTATCAGCTGTCGCA
>JAJQBY010000056.1 GCA_021203045.1 Oscillospiraceae bacterium
CACTTATACAATGAGGGGTTGAGCGATTATGTCGAGCAGGATTTTTCAGAGCGTGATATTGCAGATGAAGGATGCCAGCAAGCGCTGCATCGGTGTAGTGGACGATCAGGGAAATGTGATCGCCTCCAGCGATCTGACCCTGATGGGCGCGACCCTGGGAGAGATACACCTGGTGGCTCAGGAGGCCGGGAATGATCTGTTCGTTGCGGCGAACCGGACCTGCCGGGCCATCGGAACCGGCGGCCGCGGGTCGTATATCGTATTTGTGGACGGACAGGACGAGATGGCCAGAAGCATCTGCATCCTGGCGGCGGTGGCCCTGTCTGAGGCGAAATCCAGCTATGACGACAAGCACGATACCGCCACCTTCGTCAAAAATATCATATCGGATAACATCCTGCCCGGGGACGTATACGTCCGGGCCAAGGAGCTGTGCTTCAACGCGGAGACCCCGCGGGCCGTGTTCGTCGTCCGTCAGGAGGATGGGGCGGAAATGGCTGTGCTGGAGCATTTGCAGGGGATGTTCCCCGCCAAGGATAAGGAATTCGTCCTGTCCATGAGCGAGACGGACGTAGTGGTCATCCGGGAGATCCCCGGCGGCTGCGACGGAGCGGAGCTGGAGCGCACGGCAGAGCAGATGCAGCAGAGCATCGAGCAGGAGCTGGGCATCCACTGCGTGGTGGGCATCGGCTCCCAGGTCAACCATCTGCGGGAGCTGGCCGACCGCTATAAGGAGGCGCAGACCGCCATCGAGGTGGGGAAGGTCTTTGAAGATGAAAAGACCGTCATCAGCTATGAGAGCCTGGGCATCGGGCGTATCATCTATCAGCTTCCCAACACCCTGTGCGAGATGTTCCTGGCGGAGGTGTTCAAAAAGTGCCCCATCGAGGCCCTGGACCAGGAGACGCTTTACACCATCAATAAATTCTTTGAAAATAACCTGAACGTATCGGAGACATCCCGCAAGCTGTTCGTCCACCGCAACACCCTGGTGTACCGGCTGGAAAAGATCAAAAAGCTTACAGGGCTAGACCTGCGGGAATTCGACCATGCCATCGTATTCAAGGTGGCCCTGATGGTCAAGCGCTATCTGGATTCTCAGAACAACCGATACTGATACGGGCTCTCCCCTTTTGTGAGAGCCGGTATGATCCTGATTTCTTCGGAGGAACCGAAAAGCTATGGTACGATTTGACGAGGTCTCCATGGTCTACCCTGGAGGCGACACGAAGGCCATCGACGATATGTCCTTCACCATCCATGACGGCGAGTTCGTCTTTCTGGTAGGGCCGTCCGGCAGCGGCAAGACCTCCGTTATCAAGCTGATAACGGGGGAGGTCAGCGCCTGCGGCGGCGATCTGAACGTAAACGGCTTCGATCTGCGCCATATCCGGCGCAATAAGCTGCCGGCTCTCCGCCGCACCATCGGCGTCATCTTTCAGGATTTCCGCCTGATAGAGGACAAGACGGTTTTTGAAAATGTGGCCTTTGCCATGCATGTTGTGGGCGCCTCGAACCGGGATATCCGGCGGCGGGTGCCCTATGTGCTGGACCTGGTGGGTCTTGCAGGACGGGAAAAACGCTATCCGAGAGAGATATCCGGCGGCGAGCAGCAGCGCGTGGCTGTGGCCCGGGCCATCGTGAACAGCCCGAAGCTGCTGATCGCGGACGAGCCCACCGGCAACCTTGACCCTGCCCGCAGCCTGGAGCTGATGCTCCTGATGGACCGCATCAACGAGATGGGCACGACTGTGCTGGTCGTGACCCACGAAAAGGAGCTTGTCAACTCCTTCTCCAAGCGCGTGGTGGCGATCGAGGAGGGCCGGGTCATCTCTGACGGAATGGATGGGTATTACAGCTATGAAATCGAATAAATTTGGCTACCTGATACGTGAGGGCTTTAAAAGCATCGTGACCCACGGCTTTATGTCCTTTGCTACCGTGACCATCATAGTGGCCTGTCTGGTCATTATGGGCAGCTTCACGCTGATCGCCGTGAACGTGGCCTCCATGCTGGACGATCTGGAATCGGAAAACGAGATGATCGCCTATGTGGAGGAGACGCTGACGGAGGAGGAGGCCCGTGCCCTTCAATCGGAGATAGAATACATATCCAACGTCAGCTCCTGCGAGTTCGTCACCCGGGAGGAGGCGATGGAGGAATTCGCCTCTCAATACGATGACGACTCCCTTTTCGAGGATGTGGATTCCTCTGTGTTCCGCCATCGCTTCATTATTTACCTGAACGACATCTCCCTGATGGAGGATACCAAGGACGCGGTGGAGGATATCACCGGCATCGCCAAGGTCAGCGCCTATCTGGAGGTGGCGGAGGGCTTCGTCACCGTGCGGAATGTCATGAGCGCCGTGTCTCTGGTGCTGATCGTGGTGCTGGTGGTGGTGTGTGTGTTCATCATGTCGAACACGGTGAAGCTGGCCACCTACAGCCGGAGGGATGAGATCGCCATCATGAAGATGGTGGGCGCGTCCAACTGGTTTATCCGGTTCCCCTTTGTGGTGGAGGGCCTCGTTCTGGGCCTTCTGGGCGGCCTTCTGGCCTATTTCCTGGAATGGGGCATTTACGACGTGGTGGCGAACCGCATCATGTCCGGCCTGATGGGAAGCCTGCTGTCGGTGGTCTCCTTCAGCGCCATGAGCCTTTATGTGCTGGTGATCTATCTCGCCGTCGGCCTGGTGGTGGGTGTGTTCGGCAGCTCTGTGGCCATCCGCAATTACCTGCAGGTATAAGCGCAGTTGCCATTTACGGCAGATTGTGGTAACATATAAGGAACGCCCTGCGGCGGACAGGCTCCCCGCAGCGCATATATAAAGGAAGTCAACAAACCGGGACCGGCTTTTGCCGGAGGCGGGGCGGCGTTTTCTCCTGGCCGCCATCCGCAAATTATAAGGAGGTTTTCGTGAAAAAGCGCAGAACATTCATTTCCGTCGTCTGCATCATTCTGGTCATCCTGATGATTCTTTCCCTGACGGTGGCGGTCATCAGCTCCTCCGCCGTTGCGGCCAGCAGCAGCTCCATTCAGGCGGAGATAGACGATCTGGAGGGGCAGAAAAGCGACATTCAGGATCGTATGGATGAGATTCAGGCGGAGATAGACAGCCTTGACTATGAAAAGGCCACCGTCCTGGAAAAGAAGGAAATGCTGGACCAGAAAAATGAGCTGGCTCAGCAGGAGCTGGATGTTATCCAGGAGCAGATCGACATTATCGACGGCCTGATCGCCAATATGCAGGAGGATCTGGCCGAGGCCCAGGCGGAGGAGGAATACCAGCGGGAGCGCTGGCTCACCCGCGTCCGGGCCATGGAGGAGAGCTCCGATCTCAGCTATATAGAGGTCCTTTTCAATGCGACCAGCTTTTCCGACCTGCTGACAAGGCTTGACCTGGTCAACGAGGTCATGGAATATGACGAGGAGCTTGAGGCGGACTACATCGCCGCCCGTGAGGCGGTGGAGGTCCTGGAGGCCGAGGCGGAGGAGATGTACGCCGAGAACGAGGCCAACAAGGCCGAGCTCGAGGAGAAAAAGGCCCAGCTTGAGGCGGACATAGAGGCCGCCTGCGAGCTGATCGCCGAGATGGAGGCCGACATCGAGAGCTATAACGCCTCCCTCGAGGAGGAGCAGGCCACCATGGATGAGATCGAAAGCCTCATCGCGGAGAAGGAGGAGGAGCTGGAGGAGGCCAAGGCTGCCGAGGAGGCTGCCGCAGCCGCCGCAGCCGCTGCTGCCGCCGCCGCTGCGGCGCAGAGCTCCACTACGACCACCACCACGGCTACATCTACATCCTCCAGCGTTACCACCAGCTCCAGCAGTGGCTGGCTCTGGCCCAGCTATACCACCACCATAACCTCTTACTACGGCTATCGTTATCTGGAGCTGTATGGCTATACCAAGTTCCACGCCGGCGTGGACATCGGCGCCTCCTATGGCACCGCGATCTATGCCTCCGCCAGCGGCACGGTTATCCTGGCCAGCTATAACGGCGGCTATGGCAACTGCGTTATGATAAACCACGGCAACGGATATACTACTCTGTACGGACATATGTCCTCCATCGCCGTTTCCAGCGGCCAGACGGTCAGCCAGGGGCAGGTCATCGGCTATGTGGGCTCCACGGGCAACAGCACCGGACCCCATCTGCATTTTGAGATCCGCGACAGCTCCTCCGGCTCTACCTATAACCCGCTGAGCTTCTCGTATTACTATTGATCGCCGGACGGCAGTGGGGAGGCTGTGTCGCGCCGGTATCTGACCATTGCATTGCCTTGCATCCATCGGCAAGGGCGGCTTTTATGCCGTCCTTGCTTTTGTGGTGAGGGCCGTTATGGAGAAATCGCTTGAAAAAACCATTGAAAAACAACCGGGCCCTTGTGGGCCTCCTCTGCTTTCTGGCCGGCCTTCTGGCGGCCTTCGCCGCTATCCTGCTGGGCTTTGGCGGGTGGGAAGGTTTCCGGGCCTCGGCCAAATACGCCTCGGTGATACGGGTCATAGAGACCCACTATGTGGCGGATTACGATGTGGATGAGCTGACGGACGCGGCCCTGGCCGCCGTGATAGACGCCCTGGACGACGACTGGAGCTACTACATGGACGCGGACACCTACGCCGCCTATCAGGATTATTCCGCCAATCAGTATCAGGGTATCGGAGTCACCATCTCCCAGGATGAGGAGACCGGCGGCTTCCTGATCGTGACCGTCACCAAGGACGGCCCGGCCCAGACCGCCGGCCTGGAGCCCGGGGATATCATTCTGGCCGTGGACGGCACGGATGTGACCGGCGGCACCACCGCGGATGTCCGCGCCCTGATACAGGCGGACTACGGGGCCAAGGCGCTCCTGACAGTCCAGGACGGGGAGGACGGCTCGGTTTATGAGGTGTCCGTCTCCTGCGAGGTCATCTATACGAGCCCCGTCACGGCGGAGCTTCTGGACGGGAACGTGGGCTATATCATCATATCCAATTTCCGGGAGGGAGCCGGTTCCCAGACCATAGAAGCCATAGAGGAGCTGATCGCCCAGGGGGCCGAAAGCCTTATCTTCGATGTGCGCTCCAACCCCGGCGGGCAGGTCTCGGAGATGGTGGAGCTGCTGGATTATCTGCTGCCGGAGGGGGATCTGTTCATCCGGACCGATAAAAACGGCAGGGAGGTCATAGAGACCTCCGATGCGGACTGCGTGGAGCTGCCCATGGCGGTTATCGTCAACGCAGACAGCTACAGCGCCGCGGAGTTTTTTGCCGCCGCCCTGCGGGATTATGACTGGGCCACCATCGTGGGTGAGGCGACCACCGGCAAGGGCCGCAGTCAGGTCACGATCTCCCTGGCGGACGGCAGCGCGGTGCATATCTCGAAATATACCTATCTGACCCCGAGCCGGACCGATCTGTATGAGGCGGGGGGCCTGGTGCCGGACGTGGTGGTCGGCCTGACCGAGGAGGAGCTGACCCTTTACCAGACCGGCTGGCTGGAGCCGGAGGACGACCCCCAGGTGCAGGCGGCGATCGACGCCCTTGCCGCTTGACAGAGCGGCTTTGGAAACCTATAATATCTATACTTGAAAATAATGGAGGCATTGGCATGGCTGAAGCGAAATACAAAATGAGCCGGGAGCGGTACGAGGAGATTCAGCGGGAGCTGGATTATCTTCAGACCGTCCGGGAAAAAGAGGTCTCTGAGCTTATCAAGGAGGCCCGCAGCTACGGCGACCTGTCCGAGAACAGCGAATATGACGAGGCCAAGACCGAGCAGGGCAAGCTGTATTCCAAGATCGCAGAGCTGAAAAACCTGCTGGAAAATGCGGAGATCGTGGAAAAGGCCTCCCGCGCCGGCGTCATCGGCATCGGCAGCAAGGTGCGGGTCCTGGACGTAGAGCTGAACGAGGAGGCGGAATATCAGATCGTCGGCAGCCAGGAGGCGAACCCCATGGCCGGCCGTATCTCTGACGACTCCCCCTTCGGCCGGGGACTGATCGGCCATAAGATCGGGGAGACGGTCATGGTCGAGGCCCCTGCGGGGATGCTTCAGTTTGAGATTCTGGACGTGACCTATTGATCTGACCTTCAGGCATGGGGACGGCCGCCGCCGTCCTCCGTGCACTTTTTTATTTTATAGATTTTGAGGTGAAGCATATGTTCCAGTATGCACCAAATTACCGGGACGAGCCGGAGGGCCTGTCCGATGAGATGCGGGTGCGCCGGGAGAAGCTGTTCAAGCTCCAGGACGCCGGACGCGACCCCTATCAGATAACCGGGTTCACCCGCACCCATTATTCCGCCCAGGTGAAGGATAATTACGACAGCCTGGAGAACCAGAACGTCCGGGTGGCCGGGCGCATCATGGCGAAGCGGGTGCAGGGCAAGGCCGGCTTCATGGATATCCAGGACGACCGGGGCCGTTTGCAGCTCTATGTCAGCATCAATGAGCTGGGCGCAGAGGGACTGGCAGAGCTGAAGACCTGGGACGTGGGGGATATCATCGGCGCGGAGGGCTTTGTTTTCAAGACCCGCACGGAGGCCATATCCGTTCATGTGCAGAGCATCCAGCTTCTGTCCAAGAGCCTGCGGCCCCTGCCGGAGAAGTTCCACGGTCTGACCGATACCGACCAGCGCTATCGCCGCCGGTATGTTGACCTGATCATGAGCCCGGAGAGCCGCCGGGTCTTTGAGCTGCGCACGAAATTTATCCGCCATGTCCGCCGGTATCTGGACGACCGGGGATATCTGGAGGTGGAGACGCCTGTGCTGGGCACCATACAGGGAGGCGCGACGGCCCGGCCCTTCATCACCCATCACAACACCCTTGACATAGATATGTATATGCGCATCGCCACGGAGCTGAATCTGAAGCGGCTCATCGTGGGCGGCATGGAGCGGGTCTATGAGATCGGCCGCATCTTCCGCAACGAGGGGATGGATACCAAGCATAACCCGGAGTTCACCACGGTGGAGCTGTATGAGAGCTACGCGAATTATGAGACCATGATGGACTATGCGGAGGGGATACTGTCCTCTGCCGCCATGGAGCTGCGGGGCACCTATGAGCTGGAGTGGAACGGGAATACGATCAATATGGCGCCCGGCTGGCGGCGTCTGACCATGATAGAGGCGGTGCGGGAATATGTGGGCGTGGATTTCGACGCCCTGACCGGCGATGAGGAGGCCGTGGCCGCCGCCGTGGCCGCCGGCGTAGACATGGAAAAGGTGGATAAGACCTGGGGCCACGCCCTGTACGAGTGCTTTGACCAGAAGGTGGAGGAGAAGCTGATTCAGCCCACCTTTATCACCATGTATCCGGTGGAGGTATCCCCCCTGGCCAAGCGCAGTCCCGTGGACAGCCGCATGACCGAACGGTTCGAGGTGTTCATCAGCGCCTGCGAGATGGGCAACGCCTTCTCCGAGCTGAACGACCCCCTGGATCAGCGCCTGCGCTTCCAGGAGCAGATGGAGCTGAAGGCCCGCGGCGACGAGGAAGCCAGCGATATGGACGTGGATTTCTGCGAGGCCCTGGAGTACGGCATGCCCCCCACCGGCGGCATGGGCATCGGCATAGACCGGGCCGTAATGCTCCTGGCCGGCGTAGACTCCGTGCGGGACGTGATCCTGTTCCCGACGATGAAGCCCATCGACCAGTAAAACCGCAATATATTGTATGATGATTCAAAGAAACTTGCTATATATTGCGTTATATCTCTGACGTCATCCCCGTATAGACAGCAATTTGACAGCAAAATTTTGAAGAATGACGCATCGTTATGAAGCGTTGTGTATTTCAGACGAAACTGCATAAGGGTCAGGCAAGACCTGTGAGCACTTCTTGGAGGCATCTGAGGAGTGCTCTTTTTTGCTCCAAACAGTCAGCTTCTGTCAGACAGTCAGGTCGAAATCAGGGGAACAGCGCTTTGCGACCTCGTAGGTTCTTTGGTCCGTACCGGAGCTAACTCATCATTCAGGGCAGTTAGGCTTTATCTATAAATGGGCAGGGAGACTCGGGACAGAGTTCTTTTTGCACATAATCTGATAAGGGAACGGTTCTGTTTCAAGGAACCAAGGAGGTAAAACGATGAAAAAGATAATTGCACTGCTTATGGCTCTGGTCATGCTTCTGAGTCTGGCAGCCTGCGGAAGCTCCGGCTCTGACGACGAGTCATCGAGTGGAGCGGTGGATGCTTCGACCAATGCCGATGCTGACGCAGAAGGAGAGGAGACCGAGGCGGTCTCTGGTGACACAGCCATTCTGAAGATTGGTGGACTGGTCAACCAGACAGGCTGGTTCGCTACCTATGATTACAACAATGCCCTTGAGATGCAGTGCTTGGCCGATTACTACAACAACCAGGGCGGCATCACCATCGGGGACACCACCTACACCATTGAGGTCGTGGTGCAGGACGGCCAGTCTGACACCAGCGGTATCCGTTCCGCGGCGCAGCTGCTGGCGGACGATGAGGACATTCACTATGTCATTGAGACGAACGACTTCTGGGTTGCCGGCGCGCTGGACATTTTTGAGAATGCGGGCATCATGAACGTCATGTCCCAGAACAACCTGGACTTCACTGCCATGGGGACGGATTGGCAGTATGCTTACTCCTTCTTTAATGCGGCGCCTGCTCAGTTCGCTGCGGCGCTGACCTTTGTTCAGGAGATGTATCCCGACGCCACCAGGATCGTCTATTGTTGCGACGACAACGGCTCCAACAATGAGCAGGCTGCGCTGGTGAAGGCTGTTTGCGAGGAGCTTGGCCTGGAATATGTGGATTCTCCTATTGTTTACGATGCAGAGGCCACTGATTTTTCCGCCATCGCGTTGCAGCTGATGAACTCCGGCGCTGACGTATTCATCGGTAACGGCGATGTGAACAACACAGGCTCCATTCTGAAGGAGCTGCGCAACAGCGGTTCTGACATGGTTTGCGCCTGCGTGGTTGGATCTTCTGCCTCTATGCTGCTGGATGCCTGCGGCTTGAGCGATGTCTCCCGGGCATTCACTATGGGTATCGACCCTGAAGACACCGAGAACAACACCGAGATTTTCAATGAGGTCTACAGTCTCTTTAAAGAGAAATATGGCGAGGATACTGCTGCCTCCTGGTGCGGCGCTTCCGTCAATAATATGTACGTTTTGCTCCAGCTGATGCAGGGAGCCGGCTCTGTGGAGGTCGAGGACGTCTGCGCCTATTATGATACCCTTACCGAGGTGGAGACTCTGTATGGTACCGGCACCATCGGCGGCACGGAGACCTTCGGCATCAACCACATTGTTGCCCATCCCAACTCCATCACCTATCTGGAGAACGGCGAGGTTATCTCTTATGGCGCTGTGGAGTGCTCTGTGCCCTAATGAAACGGTATGATTTCGTCGCCCAGGAAAATGTAAAACAGTAGCTCAACCCTGGGAGAGGAGATGGTTCTCCTCTCCCGGCTTCGTATGTGGGGCGCCCTGCACACGGAGCAGATCAACCGAAAAGGAGAGAAAACGGCAGTGTCTATTTTGCCTAGTATTGTAGTCAATACACTGTTTTTGGCTTCGATGTACATTCTGGCCTCCCTGGGGTTTGCGTTCATTTTTAATATGCTGGGGACGGTCAACCTGGCCACGGCTGCTTTTACATGCTGGCGGCCTACATCACCTATTATCTGAGCAGCAAGGCAGGCGTGAATAATTGGCTGGCTATGCTGATTTTCGCCGTGATTATGGCCCTGGTGGGCATACTCATGGAACGAATCTGTTTTCGCCCCTTCTATACGGAGTTCAGCCGGGTGGTTATGATCTCAGTGGCCCTTATGACCATGCTCCAGCAGACGGCTACAATTTTGTCCGGCTCGCAAACCCTGTCCATTCAATCCTATGCCCAGGGCGCTACAAATCTGGGTATTACCACGGTAAGCAATGAAAAGCTGGTCGCCTTTGCTGTAGGGGGCGTTTTGCTGCTGATCACCCTATATATCGTCTACCGAACAAAGCTGGGTATGGAGATGGAGGCCGTGGCGCAGGATCGCCTGGGTGCGTCCCTGCAGGGGATACCCATCAATCGGGTGTCTGCCCTGGTCTGCGGACTGGGGTTTGCCCTGGCGGCTGTCTCTGGCAGTATGATGGGTGCTTACCAGCAGCTGTCCCCTTATATGGGCGACAACATCAACATCCGCATCCTGATGCTGGTCATGCTGGCCGGCGCAGGCAGCATGAACGGCATTATTGTCACCGGTGTGATTATGGCTCTGCTGGATTCTGTATGTCCTGTATTCTTTCAGAGCTATGTGGCCAGCGCGATGTCCTGCTCCGTGATCGTGATTTTGCTGCTCATCCGGCCCAAGGGCTTCTTCGGGCATGAAATGTAAGGAGGTGCTGTAACGATGAAAGCGAAGACAAGATCGATACAAAAAGTGATTCCTTACGCGGTTTTGCTGGTGATTTTTCTGCTGATTCCAGCGTTCAACAGCTCCGCCTATATGATGAGTACCATGATCAACGCCATCTCCAAAATGCGAGACAAGGGGATCACCATTCTGGTGGTAGAGCATAATATGCAGATTCTGGATATTCTGGACAGCGTAACCGTCATTAGCTTCGGCCAGAAGATCTATGAGGGAACGCCCCAGGGCATGCGGTAGGATCCCACCGTCATCGAAACCTATTTTGGAGGGAAGATATGAGCAATATTCTGGAAATCAAAGGCCTGAAGGTCATGTATGGAAAGTCCATTGCCATTTACGATGTCAACCTCTCTGTTCCGGAGGGCGGTATCATCACGCTGGTGGGGGCTAACGGTGCAGGCAAGTCCACCACGCTTAACGCCTGCCTGGGTGTTGTACCTGTTGCCGAGGGGAGTGTCAGCATTCGAGGGGAGGGCGTTACCAGAATGCCCACTGCCGACAAGGTGAAGCGGGGGCTGGTGTTGGCGCCCGAGGGGAGACATTTGTTTCCGTATCTTTCGGTTTATAAAAACCTGATTCTGGGCGCTGCTCAACGGACGGACAAAAATGCCATTCAGGAGGATCTGGAATTTGTATTTGAGCTGTTCCCCCGGTTAAAGGAGCGTCTAAAGCAGAAGGCGGGTACGCTGTCCGGCGGTGAGCAGCAAATGACCGCCATTGCCCGGGCGATGATGGCGGATCCCAAGCTGTTGTGTCTGGACGAGCCTTCTCTGGGGCTGGCGCCGGGTATCATTGCGGATATCGGTGAAAAAATTCAGGAGATTAACAGGAATAAGGGTACCAGTATCCTGCTGGTGGAGCAGAATGTAAGTCTGGCGTTCAGCATCTCTGAATACTGTTATATGCTGCAGGTCGGTGAGCTGGTTGCGGAGGGAAGCGTCTCTGAGATCAGAAACAGCGACGTTGTCCGTAAGGCCTACTTTGGCGGGTGACTCATGTATTTTTCCTGATTTTGCGGTATACTAGAGGAGGCAGAGATGATCACGATGATTATATTCAGCATCACGGGAGACGCGGTTGCGACCGTGACGATCAGTGCGATCACAGATTAATCGTCCACCATACAAAAAGGCTTTGGACCGCCAACAGATCCGGAGGCTTTTTGCTGCCGCGGGGCCGGGGTCCTGACTGCGGCTCTTTTGGCGATTGTTAGCTCCCCGGCGGAGCGGTTTTTCCGGGCGGGGTTGACAAAATCCTTGAGGGACAGCGGGAAAACGGGTATAATGCTTTTATTGAACAAGACAGGAGTGAAGGCTATTATGGCAAAGCTGATTTATAAAACAAAAGGTAACAGCAGCCCGCAGGGGAAGGAGCGTGTGTTCTTTACCTGCCACCCGGAGGATTTCGACAGCTGCTTTGAGCCCATCTGCGAGGAAATTTTCAAGACCCAGAGCTGCGCGATCTGGTATGACGAGGAGCCGGATACGGCCTGGGACGCCGAGGAGATGGAGGCGGAGCTTGGCCGGATGCAGCTGTTTGTGATTCCGATTACAAGCCGGTTCCTCTATCAGGCAAACAGTGCCCGGGAGGTCCTGTTCCCCTTCGCGGTGGCGCATCACATCCCGGTGCTGCCGCTGATGCAGGAGCGGGGCCTGGGGAGCGAGTTCAACCGCATCTGCGGCGACTTGCAGTTTCTGGATAAAAATGCGGCCATGTCAGACCCGACGGCCCTGCCCTATGAGCAGAAGCTGGAGCGCTTTCTCGCCTCCGTGCTTCTGGGTGACGAGCTGGCGGAAAAGGTGCGGAAGGCGTTTGATGCATACATATTCCTGAGCTACCGGAAAAAGGACCGGAAGCATGCGCAGGAGCTGATGCGGCTGATTCATCAGAATGATTTCTGCCGGGATATAGCGATCTGGTATGATGAGTTTCTGGTACCGGGGGAGGACTTTAACCACGCCATCCGGGACGCGATGGAAAAGAGCGGGCTTTTCACCTTTGTAGTTACGCCGAGTCTGTTGGAAGCGGATAACTATGTGATGAACGTTGAGTATCCTGCTGCAAAGGAAACCGAAAGACCGATGCTTCCAGTGGAGATGGTACCCACAGATCATGGAGAACTACAGGAGTGTTATGAAGGACTGCCGGAGATGACGGACGGGCATGATGCCCAGGCACTTTCCGATGCGTTGATGAGGTATGTCCAGAATTTAATAAGTGAAGAGAACGATAATGACCCGGAGCACGTTTTCTTTATCGGTCTGGCGTATCTGAGCGGTATCGATGTGGAGGAGGACCGGGAGCGGGGCGTGCAGCTGATCACTACGGCGGCCAACGGAGATATACCAGAGGCCATGGAGAAGCTGTCCCAGATGTATAAGAGCGGCGAGGGCGTGGAGCGGGATTACGAAGCCTCCGCCCGGTGGCTGGAGAAGCTGGCCGAGTACTGGGAAAAGGCGTTTGCAGAGAGCGGCAGCGAGGAAGCCGGGGAGAATTGGTTTTCGGCTCTCTGGAATCTGGGAGACGCATGGTATGAAATGCGCAGGCTGGAGCCGGCGGCCCGTGCGTATCAAAGGATGTCGGCCGTATCGGAACGCATGCTGGAGCAGTTTGCGGGCACATATTGGAAGCGCTCATTGAGCGTCAGCTATAATCAGCTGGGCAATATCTGCAAAGCGCAGGGAAGCCTGGGTGAGGCCAAGGCCTGGTATGAGAAGGGCTTGGAGATCAGTGAAGCCCTGAGCCGTGAGACGGAAACGGCGGAGTCGCGGCGGGACCTGAGCGTCAGCTATGTTCAGCTGGGAAAAATCTGTGAAGGGGAAGGGAAGCTGAGCGAGGCCAAGGCCTGGTATGAGAAGGCTTTGGAGATTCATGAAGCGCTGAGCCGGGAGACAGGAACGGTGGACTCGCGGAGGAACCTGGGTGTCAGCTGTGACCAATTGGGAAACATCTGTGAAGCGGAAGGAAGCCTTGCCGAGGCCAGGGCATGGTATAAGAAGGGTTTGGAGATCAGTGAGGCCCTGAGCCGTGAGACGGGCACGGTGGAGTCGCGGCGGGACCTGTGCGTCAGCTATAATAACCTGGGAGATATCTGCAAAGCGGAAGGGAAGCCGGACGAGGCCAGGGCCTGGTGTGAGAAGGCGTTGGAGGTCAGTGAAGCACTGAGCCGGGAGATAGGAACGGTGGAGGCATGGAATGATTTGGCAATTAACTGCTACAACCTTGGCGTTCTGGACCCGAATAAATTTGATATCAGCTTATTGCGCAGAGCGAGAGAAATATGGCAGCAATTGTCCGAGCAATGTAAAGCAACATCTGTGTACAGACGATACTTACAGTATGCTGACGATGCCATAAATACCTGCAATATGCAGACAATGCTATAACAATAGCCGGGGAACAGTAACGGCGTCTGTCAGAAAGGCTTTGGACCGCCAACAGGTCCGGAGCCTTTTCTATAAACCGGAATGTTGAAAACTATGTGGAGAAAATGTTGAAAAATTTGTTGAAAACTTGTTGGAAAGTGGGGTTTTCCACAGCGATTTTCTCGCGCGCGCGCAGCTGGCTAGCCTGACCTGGACTATACTTGTCTAGCCTTACCTTACCTGGGTTAACCATTTTCAAGTTTTTAACAATCGTTTCGTATGAAACGGATATTAATGCTTGAAAACAAATTTTGTTTTGCAACATAGGATAAAAAGATGAGAGGGAACAGAGCGGTGTCCTCTGACCGGGGGAGAGCCGGAGAGCGGATGTTGGAGTGAAGCAATACGCAATTTAAAGTCCAATACTCTATCTCATATTTATTATTATAACACAAAAAATTGCATTTGTCAAGTCTTGACAATTCGATTTTGGAGTGCTATAATAAGAATGCAACATGAGAAAGCGGAAAAATAAAACAGAGATCACAAACTGCCTGTGAATCGGCTCCTGCTACAATGGAGCTGCTTTGATATGCAAAGCGATATCTTTTGCAGCTCAGGAGGAAAAAGCAATGAGCACGATCACGAACGAGACCATCCAGGCATTCGCGGAGGCCCTCCGGCGCGGGGAGCGGGCGGAGGCCACCATCGCCAAGTATACCGCCGTCCTGCACCGGCTGATGGAGTTTCTGGACGGGGCGGAGGTGACGAAGGAGAGCCTGCTGGCCTTCCGGGATGCCATGAGGGACCGGCGGTCGGACCAGACGGTGAACGGCTATATCTCCGCCGTGAACTCCTATCTGGCCTTTCAGGGGCTGGACAGCCTGAAGCTCCGGCTTTTGCGCACCCAGCGCCAGCCCTTCCGGGCGTCGGACCGGGAGCTGACGGAGGCGGAGTATATCCGCCTGGTGACGGCGGCCAGAAGGAAGAAGAATGACCGCATTTATCACATCCTGATAACCCTGGCGGGGACGGGCATCCGGGTGGGAGAGCTTGCGTATATCACCGTGGAGGCGGTGGAGCGGGGCCAGGCGGTCATCCGCCTGAAGGGAAAGACCCGGGTCATCCTGATGCCCGGGGCGCTGAAGGAGAAGCTGACGGCGTATATACAGGCCCGGGGCATCCTCTCCGGGCCGGTGTTCGTCACCCGCACGGGCCGGCCTGTGGACCGCTCCGGCATCATCCATCAGATGAAGGCCCTGTGCCGGGAGGCGGAGGTATCCCCCCGGAAGGTGTTTCCCCACAACCTGCGCCATCTGTTCGCCCGGCAGTTCTATGCGGAGGAGGGGAACCTGGCCCACCTGGCGGATGTGCTGGGCCACAGCCGTTTGGAGACCACCAGGCTCTATGTCATGTCCACGGAGGAGAGCTATCAGCGGGTCATGGAGCGGCTTCATCTGGTGATATAGGCGAGAAAGGTGTTGAAAAAATCCCCATAATAGGCTACTATAGAGATAGGAAAAAGCAGAGATAGAAAAAGCGGGGAGGGACCGGGATGGAGCTGGACATCGACGAGGCGCTGCGGTATGCCGGCGTCAGGGGAGAGGCGCCGGATGCGCTGCGGCGGCAGGCTGCATCGGTGGCGGCGGAGCTGACCGCCGCCGTCCGGCCCCGGTATACCTATCGGATATTCCCCCTGGAGCGCCGGGAGGAGGGGTATTTCCTGCCGGGGGCGGATATCCTGCTGCCGGGGGAGAGCGCGGCCCGGATGCTTGCGGAATGCGACCGGGCGGCGCTGCTGGCCTGCACCCTGGGGGCGCGGTTCGACGCCATGCTCCGGACGGAGCAGGCCAGGGATATGGCCCGGGCCCTGCTGCTGGACGGCTGCGGCAGCGCCTGGGTGGAGGCGGGCTGCGACCGGGCGGAGCGGGAGCTGGGAGCGCGCCTGCCGGGGGCCTATCTCACCGACCGGTTCTCCCCCGGCTATGGGGACCTGCCCCTGGACCTTCAGCCGGCGGTCTGCGCCGTGCTGGATACCCAGCGGCGGCTGGGCCTTTGCGTCACGGAGAGCCTGCTGATGAATCCGGGCAAATCCGTCACCGCCGTCATAGGCATCGCGGCCGGGCCCCAGCCCGCCCGGATACGGGGCTGCGCATACTGCGCCATGAGAGAGCGCTGCACGCTGAGAAAGGGAGGAAAGCACTGTGGGATTTGATCTTACCCGGGGATTTATCATATTGGACGGGGCCATGGGCACCGTGCTGCAGCAGCGGGGCCTGCCCCCGGGGGGACAGCCGGAGCTGCTGAACCTTACGGAGCCGGCGCTGCTGACCGACATTTATCGGGAATATATCCGGGCGGGCAGCCAGGTGATATACGCCAACACCTTCGGGGCCAACGGCCTGAAGCTGAAGCGCACCGGCCGCGGGGTAAAGGAGATCATCACCGCCGCCGTGGGCATCGCCAAAGCCGCCGCCGGAGGGGATGCGAAGGTGGCCCTGGACGTGGGGCCCCTGGGGGAGCTTCTGGAGCCCATGGGTACCCTGCCCTTTGAGCGAGCCTATGAGCTGTTCCGGGAGATGATGGAGGCCGGGGCCGCCGCCGGGGCGGACCTGATCGCCATCGAGACCATGACCGATCTCTATGAGGCCAAGGCCGCCCTGCTGGCGGCAAAGGAGGCCACGGACCTGCCTGTGCTGGTGACCATGTCCTTCGATGAGAGCGGCCGGACCTTCACCGGCTGCACCGTGCCCTCCATGGCCCGGACGCTGGAGGGCCTGGGGGCGGACGCCATCGGCCTGAACTGCTCCCTGGGGCCCGATCTGCTGGCGCCCCTGCTGGAGGAGCTGTGCCGGAACACCCGGCTGCCGGTGGTGGCAAAGCCGAACGCCGGCCTGCCCGACCCGGTGGACGGCCATTACGACATGGGGCCGGAGGCCTTCGCCCAGGCTCTGCTCCGCTGTGTGGACGGGGGCGTGACCATCCTGGGGGGCTGCTGCGGCACGAGTCCGGAATACATCCGTGCCCTGGTCCGGGCGCTGGAGGGCCGGACCCCCGCCCCGCGGCAGTATGAGGATATCAGCTTCGTCTGTACCCCCGTGTGCCCCAGCCGGCTGGACGGGGTGCGGGTCATCGGGGAGCGGATAAACCCCACGGGGAAGAAGCGCTTCCAGCAGGCCCTGCTGGAGGACGACCTGGATTACATCCTGGACGTGGCCATCCAGCAGGAGGACGCGGGGGCGGATATCCTGGATGTGAACGTGGGCTTTCCCGGGGTGAGCGAGGCGGAGCTGCTGCCCCGGATGGTGAAGAAGCTGCAAAGCGTGGTGTCCCTGCCGTTACAGCTGGATTCCTCCGACCCGGCCGCCCTGGAGGCGGGCCTGCGGGTCTATAACGGCAAGGCCGCGGTGAACTCTGTCAACGGAGAGGTGGAGGTGCTGGAGCGGGTGCTGCCCATCGTGAAGAAATACGGCGCGGCGGTGGTGGGCCTGACCCTGGATAAGGGGGGTGTCCCCCAGACGGCGGAGGAGCGCATCGCCATCGCCCGGCGCATTCTGGCCGCGGCGGAGGCCCACGGCATCCCCCGGGCGGATATCTGGATGGACTGCCTGACCCTGACCGTCTCCGCCCAGCAGGAGCAGGCGCAGGAGACCCTGGCGGCGGTGCGCACCGTTCGCCATGAGCTGGGATTGCAGACCGTGCTGGGGGTATCCAACATCTCCTTCGGCCTGCCGAACCGGCCCCTCATCACCCAGAGCTTTCTGACCCAGGCCATGACCGTGGGGCTGACCCTGCCCATCATAAACCCCAACCAGCGGGAGATGATGGACGCAGTGTTCGCCTTCCGGCTTCTGTCCCAGGAGGATAAGGAGTGCCGGGCCTATGTAGCCCGCTTCGCGGGACAGTCCCCGGCGGTGCAGACGCCTCCCGCCGGGAGCGGGGCCCTGACTCTGGAGGACGCCATCATCCGGGGCCTGAAGGCCGACGCCGGGCGGCTTGCCGGGGAGGCCCTGGCCACGGAGGATGAGCTGGCCCTGGTCGAGGGGCATCTGATTCCCGCTCTGGACAGGGTGGGGGAGGAATACGAGGCGGGGACGGTGTTCCTGCCCCAGCTTCTCAGCGCGGCGGGGGCCGCCCAGTCCGTGTTCGAGGTCATCCGGGCCTCCATCGCGGCCAAGGGCGGGACCCCGGTGAAGAAGGGCCGCATCGTCATGGCCACCGTCCAGGGGGATATCCACGACATCGGCAAGAACATCGTGAAGACCGTTCTGGAAAATTACGGCTATGACGTGATCGACCTGGGGAAGGACGTGCCCCCGGAGACGGTGCTCCAAACGGTGCAGGAGCAGAATATCCGGCTGGTGGGCCTGTCCGCCCTGATGACCACCACCCTGCCCTCCATGGAGCGGACCATTCAGGTCCTCCATACCCTGCCGGAGCCCCCGGTGACCTTCGTGGGCGGGGCGGTGGTGACGCCGGAATATGCAAAGAAAATGGGCGCGGATTATTATTCCAAGGACGCCCGGGAATCTGTGGAGATCGCAAGAAAGGTATTGGGCTGATATATGGACATACGCACCTGTTTATCCCAGGGGAGACCCCTGCTGTTCGACGGGGCCATGGGCACCTATTACGCCGCCCTGTCGGGCCGGGCCCAGGAGCGCTGCGACCTGGCGAATCTGGACTATCCGGACAAAATCGCCGCCATCCACCGGGATTATCTGGAGGCGGGGTGCATGGCCATCAAGACCAACACCTTCACCGTCAGCCGGGATATGGCCGCCGGGGATGAGAATCAGGCGGAGCAGAGCCTGGGGGCAGCCTGCCGTCTGGCTCAGGAGGCGGCGGCCCCCTACGGGGCCTTCGTGTTCGGGGATATAGGCCCCGTCCCTCAGGAGACGGAGGAGGCGGACCCCGGGGCGATATGCTGCCGCCAGGCGGAGCTGTTCCTTGGACACGGCGTCACCTGCTTTCTGGCGGAGACCCTCCCCACGGACGAGGGCGTCCCGGCCCTGGCCGCGTTCATAAAATCCCGCTGCCCGGAGGCGTTTCTTATCGTCTCCTTCGCCGTGGGGGCGGACGGCTTCACCCGGAGCGGGCTCTCCGGCCGGGACCTGTTCCGCCGGACGGCGGAGGACCCGGCGGTGGACGCCGTGGGCTTCAACTGCGTCTCCGGGCCCCATCATCTTTTGCAGCTTATCCGCACCCTGGACACCGGCGGGACATGCCTTTCCGTCATGCCGAACGCCGGCTATCCCACGGTCCTGGGCCACCGGGCGGTGTTCGGCGGTCAGCCGGATTACTTCGGGGGCCAGATAGCGGAGCTGGTCCGGGCGGGGGCCTCCATCGTGGGGGGCTGCTGCGGCACCACTCCGGCCCATATAGCTCAGGCAGCCGCCGCCCTGCGGGAGCCGCTGCCTGCGGCGGTATCCGTGGAGCAGGCCCCGCCGGCGGAGAGGGCTCCCGCCCCCAATCCCCTGTGGGATAAGCTGGCCGCCGGGAAGCGGGTGGTGGCCGTGGAGCTGGACCCCCCGGCGGACGACGATATCGCCCCCTTCCTGGACGGGGTGCGGGCCCTGCGGGACGCGGGGGCGGACGCCGTGACCATCGCGGACTGTCCCATCGGCCGCCCCCGGGCGGACAGCAGCCTGCTGGCCTGCAAGGTCAAGCGGGAGCTCGGCATGGAGCCCCTGCCCCATATGACCTGCCGGGACAGGAATCTGAATGCCACCAAGGCCCTGCTGCTGGGCCTTTCCATGGAGGATGTCCATAACGTGCTGCTGGTGACAGGGGACCCCATCCCTACGGAGGCCAGGGACGAGGTGAAAAGCGTATTCAACTTCAACTCCCGCAAGCTCATCCGCTATGTCTCCGGCCTGAACGAGACGGCCCTGCGCACCCCCTTCCGCATCTACGGGGCCCTGAACCTGAACGCCAGAAACTTCGATATCCAGCTGCGGCTGGCCCGGGAGAAGGAGGAAAACGGCGTCTCCGGCTTTCTGACCCAGCCCGTCCTGTCTCAGCAGGCGCTGGATAATCTCCGCCTGGCAAGGGAGACGCTCCACGGGAAAATACTGGCCGGCATCTTCCCGGTGGTCAGCCACCGGAACGCCTGCTTCCTCAATAATGAGATATCCGGCATGTACGTCTGCGATGAGATCGTGGCCCTGTATGAGGGGAAGGACCGGGCGTCCGCCGAGGACCTGGCCGTCCGGATATCCGCCGAGATCGCCCGCCAGGTGTCCCCCTGGTCCGACGGCCTGTATCTGATGACCCCCTTCCGCCGCGTAGAGCTGATGTGCCGCATCATCGCCGCCCTGTAAGAGCGGTCTCCGTTTGGGACGATATAACAGCTTCCGGCACAAATCCCGTTGAAATCCGCGGCGGCATATGGTATATTAAAGTATCACGCCATGGAGAGGCGGTGTCCGGAGGGAGACGGTATGGATAATTTTTACGCTCTGATTGCCCGGATGAAGAACATCGGGCGGTGGGAGCTGATGCGCTCCCTCACGCCGGAGAATGTCCAGGAGCACAGTCATATGGTGGCGGTGCTGGCCCACGCCCTGGCGGTGATCCGCCGGGACATCTTCGGCCGGCCCTGCGACCCCAACGGGGCGGCGGCCATCGCCCTGTTCCACGACGCGGGGGAGATACTCACCGGTGATCTGCCCACCCCAATCAAATACCACAGCCCGGAGCTGATGACCGCCTACCGGCAGGTAGAGGCGGCGGCCTCGGAGCGGCTGCTGGATATGCTGCCGGAGGCCATGCGTCCGGCCTACGCCCAGCTCCTTGCGCCGGAGGACCCGGAGCTGAAGGCCCTGGTGAAGGGGGCGGACAAGCTGGCCGCCTATATTAAGTGCATCGAGGAGCGGCGGGCCGGGAACGATGAATTCCGCCAGGCGGAGCGAAAGAGCCTGGAGGCCCTGCGGGGCTATGGACTGCCGGAGGTGGATTACTTTTTGGAGCACTTCATCCCCTCCTTCGAGCTGACCCTGGACGAGCTGGGCACCATGGACTATCAGGAGCCGGCCCTGCCGGGGACAAAATAAGAGGTCATACAAATTTTGTAAAAATTTTAAATATAAAAGAGAGGCATCATTATGCGGATGAGAGCGGAAGACAAGACCATGGAAAAGATCGTGGCCCTGTGCAAAAACAGAGGCTTTATTTTTGCCGGGTCGGAGATATACGGCGGCCTGGCAAACTCCTGGGACTACGGCCCCCTGGGCGTGCTGATGAAGCAGAACGTGAAAAACGCCTGGTGGAAGAAATTCGTCCAGGAGTGCCCCTATAACGTGGGCCTGGACGCAGGCATCCTGATGAATCCCCGGGTATGGGAGGCCAGCGGCCATGTGACCAACTTCAACGACCCCCTGATCGACTGCAAGGGCTGCAAGCGCCGCCACCGGGCGGACAAGCTCATCGAGGAGTGGGCCCATGAGACCGGCACGGACGTGAACGTGGAGGCCATGACCAACGAGGAGATGGTGGCCTATATCCGGGAGAAGCAGATTCCCTGCCCCGGCTGCGGTGCCTGCGATTTCTCGGATATCAAGAAGTTCAACCTGATGTTCAAGACCCACCAGGGCGTCACCCAGGAGAGCGGCACGGACGTGTATCTCCGGCCGGAGACCGCCCAGGGCATCTTCGTGGACTATAAAAACGTTCTGCGCACCACCCGGAAAAAGCTGCCCTTCGGCATCTGCCAGATCGGCAAGAGCTTCCGCAATGAGATCACCCCGGGCAACTTCACCTTCCGCATCCTGGAATTCGAGCAGATGGAGCTGGAATTCTTCTGCCAGCCGGGCACGGATATGGAGTGGTTCGAATACTGGCGCAGCTTCTGCCGGGATTGGCTTCTGGGCCTGGGCATAACGGAGGAGAACCTCCGCCTCCGGGACCATGAGAAGGAGGAGCTGAGCTTCTATTCCAAGGCCACCACGGACTTTGAATATCTGTTCCCCTTCGGCTGGGGCGAGCTCTGGGGCGTGGCCGACCGGACGGATTACGACCTGACCCAGCACCAGACCTTCTCCGGCGAGAAGATGGAATACAAGGAGGAGGGCATGGAGGCCGGGTTCATCCCCTATGTCATCGAGCCCTCCCTGGGCGCGGACCGGGCCATGCTGGCCTTCCTGATCGACGCCTATGACGAGGAGCAGGTGGGCGTGGACAAGAAGGGCAAGCCCGATGTGCGCACCGTGCTGCATCTCCATCCCCAGCTGGCCCCCTATAAATGCGCCGTGCTGCCCCTGTCCAAGAAGGAGATACTCACCGGCCCGGCCAGGGAGCTGGTGCAGGAGCTCTCCAGGGATTTCTCCTGCGATTACGACGAGACCGGCTCCATCGGCAAGCGCTATCGCCGGGAGGACGAGATCGGCACGCCCTTCTGCATCACCCTGGACTTCCAGACCGTAGGAGACGGGGAGGTCCCCGCGGACCACTGCGTCACCGTCCGGGACCGGGATACCATGGAGCAGGTGCGCATCCCCATGGACCAGGTGCGGGACTACATCGCCCAGCGCATCAAATACTGATATGGACGAGCAGGAGCGGCGGGAGCCACAGCCCAGGGATACGGCGGGCCAGAGCTTTGTAAAGACCATACGCCCCGCCGGGTGCGTGCTGTTCATCGTCCTGGCGGTGCTGGTGGGCATCATCTGCCTGACCAGCGGCCGGGACCCTGTCTCCGGCTATCAGGCTCCGGAGGATACGGCCTATTACGCCGCCCATCCGGAGGAGCTGGTGCAGGAGCTGGAGGAGAGCATTTTCCCGGCCCTGCCGGAATATGATATGGCGGCAGCGGTGAACGATAGCGGCACCGTCACCGTCCGGATAGACGACGAGCATTTCGTGGCGGGCCGCGCCGCCATCCTGCGATATTTTGACGAGAGCCTTTTTGTCTTTGAAAGGAGCTGACGGGCCATGCGCATCAAAGTCGCCGCCGCCGCGCCGGAGATTATCCCCGGCCAGCCGGGGCAGAATATGGCGAACGTCCTGGCGGCCATCAGCCGCGCCCGGGCTGACGGGGCGGCCATGCTGGTCCTGCCGGACGGCATGCCGGAGGACATGAACCGGGGGGCGGTAGAGCGTCAGGCCGGGCCTATGCCGGTCTATCCCCTGACGGCCCCGTCCCTGACGGCGGAGCAGCTCCTCCAGCATCAGGATCTGGATATCCTCTGCTGCTCCTCCGATCGGGCGGCCACCGCCTCCTCTTATTATGAAAATGAGGAGCTGGCGGCCATGGCCAGCCATGAGAATATGGCCGTGGTCATCATGGCCTGCCCCCTGGGCGGCGTGGGCCGGCAGGTATACACCGGCCAGTGCGTCATCGCCCAGAACGGCTTTCTCCTGGCAAGCCCCGAGACGGGCTATGCCGTTGCGGAGGTATCCATGCGCCGGCGGGACTCCAAAACCCCGGTGGAGGAGACCGTGACCGGCCAGCCCACCACCCCCTGGACGACCCAGCCGGAAATGCTGCCCCGCATCCTGACCCTGCAAGGGGACGCCCTGGCCCGCCGTATGCGGGCCGCCGGAAAGCCCCGGCTCGCCATATCCGTTGGGGAGCGGCCGGACGATCTGCTGGCCCTGTGCGCCTGCGTGGGCGCGGTGGACAGGCTGCGCCTTTCCCGGAAAAATATCCATGCGGAGGTGTCCGGCAGCCTGGCCGCCCGTATCGCCGCCCGGCTGGGGGTATCCTGCGGGAACGGGAGCGACGGGCTCCGTGTGGTCTCCTGCGACCTGACCGCCCGTGCGCTGGAGGGAGCCGCGCCGGAGGGATACGCCGTGAACGCCGCCCTGCCGCGGGGCGTGCTGCGCATGGTGCTGCGCACCTATGCCAATACCTGCGGCGACCGGGATATCTCCATCCCCCTGCGGGCCGTCCTGAGCCTGGACGAAGCCCCCTGGGCGCTGACGGATTTCCTCCTGTACTGCTCTCTGGTATACGACCTGCCCCGCTGGGCCCAGGAGCGGCTGCTGGAGGACACCTTCAAAACAAAGTATTCCCCGGAGGAGCTGGAATCGGTGAAGGAGACCTATTTCAAAAGCTACCGCAAGCCCGACCCCTGCGACGGGCCGGTGATATTCGCCGTGAAATAACCGCCGCCCGGCAAGGGCCTGATAAAGCAAAAAAGATCACAGCCGCACCCATACTGGTGCGGCTGCGATCAGCATTATGCGCTTTTGCGGTTCAGTTCAGCTCCTGCAGAGCCTTCCGGGCCTGCCGGACCTCCTTGTCCAGCTCGTCCAGGGCGGCGTCCAGCTCCTCGACGATGTAGTCTCCAAGAGTCAGAACGTCCAGAATGGCCTGCGCCGTCCCGATCATGGCGTCCTCCACCTCCTGGCCCACGCCTGCCAGCTCCAGCTCTCCGTCTCCGTCGCTGTCCAGCAGAATCATGTCCGGGATGCCGTTGGCGTCGGAGTCGTGGAAATACAGGTCGAATTCTCCGTCCCCGCTCAGGTCCACGGCCAGGGTGTCGATGTCCCCGTCGCCGGTGGAGTCCAGCAGAAGGATATCCGGCGCGCCGTCTCCGTCCACGTCGAGCAGTATCTCATCCTTGGCGCTGCGCACCAGGGTCTTTCGCAGATCGCGGTCGAGCATCATCTTCCGCTTGACCTTCCGTAAGGTTCCCATAGCCTTTCCTCCCAAATCAGATATTTATAAAAGCCGGGTCTCAGTGACGGCCTCCGCCGCCACCGCCGCCGTGCCCGCCGCCACCGTGGCCGCTGCCGCCCCTGGGACTACCGCCGGGACTGCCGCCGCCTCTGGGACCGCCGCCGGGTCCGCCGCCTCTGGGGCCGGCCGGGCCTCTGGGCGCAGGTGCAGGCGCGGGCCTGGGCCGGGGCGGGGGTGCGCTGTACATGGGCCGGGGGCGATGACCCAGCTGCCATGCCAGACCGTTCGGCGTGGGTGCGCCGCAGCCGGGACAGTGATGCATCCCGACAGGGATCACCACACCGCAGTAAGGACAAAGATAAGGCATTTTCTGACCTCCTTCCGGGCGGGGCGGACAAGCCGTTCCCCTTTATTCATTATGCGTCCATTTTATCAGACCCGGCCTTCCTTCGCAAGGCCCGGACCTGTACATTTTGCCGGAGCTGTGCAGTTTTTCCTGCGCGAAATTGTAACTTTTCTATGAATCCCCGGCGGATACGGCTCCTGTGATTTTAGATTTAATAAAATCACGACAATTTCTTCATAAAAAATCCGCGGCTTTCTGTTGACAGGGAGGGAAAGTATGGTATAATAATTTTAGGAATAATTC
>JAJQBY010000112.1 GCA_021203045.1 Oscillospiraceae bacterium
GTCCGGGGCTATACCATGGATGAGGGCGAACGCATCCCCATGGAAGGCCAGCTTTACTATCGGGGCATATCCGTGGCCGATCTGGTGCAGAGCCACTGGGAGAACGACACCTTCGGCTATGAGGAGGTGGCCTATCTTCTCCTGCTGGGTAAGCTCCCAAACCAGAAGCAGCTCGATCTGTTTTCCGCCATGCTGTCAGATGTACGCCCTCTGCCGCCAGGATTTTTTGAGGATATGATCCTGAAAAATCCCAGCCCGGATGTGATGAACGGCCTGGCCAGGGGGGTGCTGGCATTGTACGCCTATGACCCCAGCCCGGAGGACCGGTCGGTGGAAAAGCTGATGTGCCAGTGTGTCAGCCTGATCGCCCGGCTGCCGGTCATCGTGGCCCACACCTATGCCGTAAAGCGGCATGTATACGACGGCACCAGCCTTTATATCCATCATCCCAAGGATGAGCTGTCCCTGGCGGAAAACTTTCTCCGCCTGGCCAGGACAGATAAAAACTATACCGACGCGGAGGCAAAGCTTCTCGACCTGATGCTGATTCTCCATGCAGAGCATGGCGGCGGCAACAACTCCGCCTTCGTATGCCGGGCCCTGTCCTCCTCCGGGACGGACACCTTTTCCGCCATCGCCGGGGCCATCAGCTCCCTGAAGGGCCCTCTCCACGGCGGCGCCAACGCCAAGGTCATGGAGATGTTCGATTACATCCGCCAGTATGTGGACGAGGACAGCAGCGACACCCAGATTCGGGACTGCCTGCTGACTCTGCTCAGCGGCGAGGGCGGCGACCATTCCGGCAAGCTCTACGGCCTGGGCCACGCGGTCTATACAAAATCCGACCCCCGTGCCGTCATCATCAAAAAATACGCCCGGGGCATGGCCCGGGAAAAGGGACTTCTGGGAGATATGGAGCTGCGGGAGCGGGTGGAGCGCATCGGCGTGGAGCTTTTGCAGGAAAAGAAAAAGGGCGGCTTTCCCATGTGCGCCAATGTGGATTTCTATTCCGGATTCGTATATAGTATGCTGGGCATCCCCGCCGACCTGTATACGCCCCTGTTCGCCATCGCCCGCATTGCCGGTTGGTGCGCTCACCGGATAGAGGAGGTCCTGACCGGCGGCCGTATCATGCGCCCCGCCTACCGCGCCGTCATGGACCGCAGCGGATACACTCCCATGTATCAGCGGACATAAGATATTAGGACATAAAGAGAAGGGCTGCATCCAAAACCTTCGTTTTGGGTGCAGCCCATTTTTGTGTTTTACCGGCAGGATAAGCGTGTCAGCGCCTTGCCTGCATTACTTGGAGGCCTCGCCGGAAGCCTCACCGGAGGCTTCATCGGAGGAGCCCATATCGCCCATATCGGTGTTGGCGACCAGATCGGAGTGGTCCTCAGGGGTGATGCCTTCGGCAATGGCAGTCTCGATGGCGGCCACGCCGTCAGCTACGGCCTGCTCATAGTCCGCGCCCGCAGGGACGACCACCACGTTCTCATAGGTGCCGGCAGCCAGCTCGATCAGCTCGCCGTCCTGATACACGTCGCCGTCGATGACGCTGGCGTCGTCGATGGTCAGGCTGGCCACATAGCTCAGACCGGTGCAGACCCAGGCGGAGTTCTCAAGAGAGATGCTGACAGGGTTGCTCACGGTGGGAGCCGCGAAGTTGATGATCCGTCCGATGGACAGGTAATCGTAGGTGCCGTCCCGGCCATAGGAGTCCACGGTCATGTCGCCGGTCAGGAGGGTGCCGTCCTCGTCGCAGTGAGCGGCGTAGGCAGAGCTGACGATGCCGGTCAGGGAGGAGTTCACCAGGTTCACGGTGATGCTGTCAGCCTGGAAGCTGTCGCCGTTCATGCTGCCGACGGAGTCATAGACGTTGCCGGTCAGGTCGGAATCGGTGATGTTCAGAACAGTCTCGCCGCCCTCGCCGGAGGTGGGGGAGGTCAGATAGGTCTCATAGTCGCTGTAGGGGACCACAAAGGTGGTAGCGCCCGGGCCGCCGCCCAGGTCATCGGTGTCGATGACAGACAGCAGGCTTCCGCTCCAGGCGGAATCGCCGGTCAGGTTCACGGTGACGTCGGTCAGGTTCACGGTCTCGCCGTTGCCGCCGCCGGATTTGATCATTACGAAAGTGTCGGTGATATCGAAGTCGGCCTCGCTGATATCAAGGACTGTGTTAACGGTGGTGCCGTGGCTCATGAAGCCGATGCGGTCGGACCAGCCATAGAAGCGGCTGGTATCGCTGGCGCCGACAGTGACGGAGCCGCCGGTGATGATGATCAGATAGTCGGGGGCGTACCAGTCGCCGCCGTAGACATAGTCAGAGAAGCCGTCGCAATAGGCGATATAGCCGGACATCTCGCCCACGCGGCCAAGGGTGATACCGTACTCCACGTCGCTGATGGTGGCGGTGGTGTCGTACTCAACGCCCTCCTGAGCCTCCTCAATGACGCCGAGGACGGCGGTCACGTCTGTGGCTACCAGGGTGCCGCTGCCGGAGTCAGTGGAAAGTACGGCCCAGCCGTTGGAGGCCACCAGGCAGTTGGTATAGATGCCGTTGCCGCTGCCGCAGACCAGGGTGGCGCGGATGTTGCCGGTCAGGCCCAGGGCGAAGGGCACCTGCTGCATCATGGAAACAGCGTAGTTATCCTCGGTGGTATAGGCCACCAGATCCTCGTCGTTATAGCTCTGGATGACGGAGTTGGTTACGGTGACGGTGGAGCTGCCGCCGGACCAGATAGCGGAGCGGAGCGCGCCGCCGGTGACGAAAACGCAGTTGTCGATGGTCAGGCTGGCGGTGCCGGCGGCCACAGCCACGATGCCGAAGCCGGTGAAGTCATCGCCGCCCTTGCCGAAGGCGGTAAAGGTGGAGTCGGTAATGGCGATCTCGCCGCTGGCGGCATAGATGGCGGAGAAGTAGTCGCCCTCAGAGTCAAAGACCATGCCGGAAACGCTGGTGTCGTCGATCACAGCGCCGCCCTGGGCTGCTTCCACCGAGCTCTCCTCCGCATAGCCGTCCTCGTCAAAATAGGCGGCGGCGGTGAAATAGATGGTGCCGATCTGGCTGCCGGCGTCATCGCCGAACTTGGAGCTGCCGCTGTTGGTGGAGGCCGCCTTTTCTACCAGCGTGATCTGCACATCGCCGGTGTAGGTGACATTTTCGGCGTTATACAGGTCATACTGCACGCCGTCCACGGTCAGGACGGCGGTGTAGACGGTGTAGTCTACGTCGATCTCGCCGCCGTCATAGACGATCTTGGAGATGCTGCCGAACAGGGCGGAATCCACATACTCTGCGTATTCCTCTGCGATTTCTACGGACTCGATGGTCAGGCTGTCGCCCGCCCAGTGGGTCTCGTCCACCTGGGCGAAGGAGCCTGCGGCCTCCCCGGATGCCTCGCCGCTGGCGAAGGCGCCCACGGACAGGAGCAGGCAGAACGCCAGCACCAGGGCCAGGACTTTGGATGCTTTCTTCATTTCGGTGTTTTCCTTTCTTGAATGAATGATTTTTTGCTGCGTACAGGATTATCCCTGATTCATGGGGGATAATCATACTAGTTATTATAAATTCTATGGGTCTGTTTGTAAAGACAAAAAATTCGCAACGGATTTGTGAAGTATTTCCTGAAAATTTTTCTTGACTTTGCCGTGGGATTTGAGTATAATAACAAAGCTTGAATTGCATAACACATCGATTCGATCGCTCTGGAGAAGTCGCGTAGCCAGGTCGAGCGCGCACGATTGGAAATCGTGTATACCCCAAAAGGGTATCGAGGGTTCGAATCCCTCCTTCTCCGCCAAGTGAAAACCCTGTAACCTCAATGGTTACAGGGTTTTTCACGCCCTTTTTCTTGCGGTTTACCCTTATGTTTACCCTTTACAGATTCATATTCTTTTTTTGAAGTGCATATCACGCCTCAACTCTGTAGATGCAGTCATCGTTTTCACTCCAATCACAGCACGGTCCGTCGTGGACGCAATCGCAGCACAGGCCCTGCACCATGTTCCCTGTTGCCGGAGCAGATTTAAAGCATACGACACGCACAATGTCATGCACCTGAACCTCCCTATGCCGAAAGTAAACCCGATGAACTTCTCAGGCCCTCTCGCTCCGCATTTTCCACAGAACACATACAAATTGATAATGGGGTCATCTGGCCTAAACCCGACTTTCTTGCGCTCCATTATCGCTGCTGCCGCTCCACCACAAAACGGACAGGACATTAATTCCACCATTTCCGCTCGTTCCTTCAAAGAATCCTCAACTCTACGATCTG
Organism: Oscillospiraceae bacterium; assembly: GCA_021203045.1. GTDB lineage: Bacteria > Bacillota > Clostridia > Oscillospirales > Oscillospiraceae > CAJOIG01. Next base: position 4,281 of record JAJQBY010000112.1, read on the forward strand.
TAACGTAATCGCCTCGGCTACATTGTCCTTAGTAACAAGACCTGCATCATGGGTAACGATTACCGGCTTTCCCTGATATGAACGCAGGCTTTCCGCTTCAAACACGTCTTCCGGCAGGCGGAGTTCCTGCCTCACCGAACCATCCGCATTTGTATACTCGAAAATTCCTGTGCTTGTCAGTATGGGCCTGTCGATCAGGTAACCTTCCGGCGTGAAAAAAGTCTGGCTCAGCGGTTGGCTGTCCAGACGTATCACCCTTTTCAGTTTAGGTGGCATTGGCACCCTCTCCCCTCTTTTTGTTCGCAGAGCTCAATTCCCCTTCAGCGAACACACTGTCATCAGACCTCGCATCTCCCATTACCAGTCTTGTCAGTTCCAGGGCCAGGAGCTGCACATGCTTTACCTCGTCCACTAGCATATCCTTGTACAGAGCCACTGTATCAGGGGCGCTTGCGCCAACCTCTTTGATGCCAAGTGCCAGGCAGCTGATTCTATCGCTGGCCCGAACAAACTGCTGACTTACATCTGGAATTGTGCTTATATCCATCACGTAACATCCTTTCCTAATGTGCTATTCATCCCACTGGGAGGCCCCGTCTTCCTTTGCGACGGCAATCGGTTTATTTTCATAGCGTTTCAGCTCCCCCCGTACTTATCGCGCCTGAATGTTTCTTCCCAACCTCTGAACTTGTCCCTCTCCACTATGTCCGGCATGCACTTCTTTTTGCAGCGCTTATTCGATCTGCGGCATATGCAGACAGTTTCACCCTTTACAATATCAACGAATACCCGTATCAGTTCTTTTTCCTTCATTCCGGAAACGTCCTCTCTGCGGGCATCATATGATCCAGTTTACGCCCCATTTTTCAATCACGTCCTTGAAGTCTTCAATGTCATGCGGTACTATGGAGAACTTCAGCGTATCCGGCTCAAACCCAATGTGCCGCAATTCATGGTACATCAGTTTCTCCTTGCTCTCATCGGAGAGCTCAAGGCTGTCCTCATAGAACGTTATGATAAAGTCGAACGGCAGAAGCCCCTTCAGTTTATCCTTCACCTTTTCGGTGTCGGCATACACTGTCTTTCCGTTGCTGCTTTTCGAACTGTCGCACGTCTGGTAGGCAATCCGACAGCATTCGCTATCCAGGTGGCAGAAGATATCGTTCTCCGCTATCACCTTCTTCGCTATCTTTTCCAGCGATTCACTTCTCTCGTACTTTGCCAACGTATCTCACCTCCACATCTGGCATAAATTTGGGCATAAAGAAAGCAGGCAGCTTAACGCTTCCTGCTTTCAATGATTCAAAATATATCGCTATGTGTTCCCGTCCTGAGTAGCAGCAGGACTAATTCCGATTCCCTTACCTCATAGACCAACAACCAGTCCGGTGTGATATGGCATTCCCGAACGCCGTTGTATTTTCCGCTTAGCGTGTGGTCCCTGTACTTTGCATCAAGAGATTTCCCCTCTGCCAACATGTCCACTACTTCAGCCAGGAGATTCATGTTGTAGCCTCGCTTGACCGCAAATCTGTAGTCTTTGCGAAACCTACCAGATGGAACGATCTCATACATTTCCCGCTTCCTCCCTCATGAAGTCCGCGAAGGAGGAATAGCGCTTGTATTTTTCCGGGTGCTCTACCATCTCGTCTCGTTCTCCGATGGCAGCTACCGTGTCCGCATTCGGGTCTTCCCTCTGTATCACAAAAGGAATTGCATTCTCCCGAATGGACTGTCTGAGAAAGATGTTGATTGCCGTAGACAAATCCATCCCAAAATCCGCAAACAGCGCCTGGGCTTGAGCCTTCACCTCGGAGTCGATTGATATGCTGGTCGAAACTTTTGACATCTTACCACCTCCATATTATTATTTTATACATATATTATATCGCTTTCGTGGTAATATGTCAATATAATTTGCTGTTGGTTTAGCTGCTCACATATTCAGCAGTTGCTGTTTCTTTCTCTCAAATTCTTCTTCGGTGATAATGCCCTGATCCATAAGGCTCTTATATTTCAGAATCTCATCAGCCGCAGAGAATGGAGCTTCGGCTTGTTTTGCTACGGACGGAGCTTCTATCGTGGGCTGTGTTGTAACCTGTTCTTGATGCTGTAACAAGGCTAACTTCTCGACAATCATGCCATACAAACTGTCGTCAACTTCCAGCAATGACTGCGCACCGTTCCGGTATGTGACAATCACCCTGTAAATTCCTCTCGTCTTTCCTGAGACACCGCCAGCTAAAAGGCCAACCGGGCCAAGAAGCGCCCCTCCAATCAAGCCCTTTGCTACTCCGCTGGTAGCGCTCTTCTGGTGGTCTTCGGTCACAACGGCGAACTCAATCACATTGTCCGTATTGAGATGTGATTTGTCAAGGGTAATTTACCCTTCTTAAAAAATGAAAAAAGCCTCTGTCAACTGTTGTCGCCTTTCGGCAGCTAGCTTTGGCAAAGGCTTTTTCTTTTTTTACTATTATAAAAGGCTAAAAGTCCACATCTTATCGAATAACGGCATCCATCATTCTCTGCATCAGCCGTGCGAGAAGGTGGTGGGTACCTGACGGAACTGGTAGAGCTGGTCAGCAAGCTCTGATTGACCGGGGATACCGCAAGCATCGGCGCGGCAGCGTTGGCAGTGACGAAACACAGGCAGATACGCTTCCGCCCGTTCCCGTGCGGCATACAGTTCCTCGCAGGAAGGCTCCCGCAGGTGTGACAGCTTATATTGCGGGATCAGCGGTATGATATTAAGGAAATTCGCACCCAACTCCTTCACTGTGCGGGCCACCTCTTCCACATGGTCGTCATTGATTCCCGGTACCAGCACCATATTGATTTTGACCAGAGCGCCCAGAGAGGAAATTTTGGCAATGCCCCGCTTCTGGGCTTCGATCAGGACTGCCGCTCCCTTGGCTCCCTCATACCGTTTTCCGTCTTTCACGACCCACAGGCAGATATGCTTCAGGATCTCCGGATCCACCGCATTGACCGTTACCGTAATGGTTCGGACTCCCACCTCAATCAGCTCTTCTGCATACTGCTCCAGCAGAAGCCCATTGGTGCTCAGACAGTTAATCAACTCCGGGTGCCGCTGCTGTATCAGGCGGAACGTGTCAATGGCATGGTGAGTGGCCAGCGTATCCCCCGGCCCCGCAATACCGGCTACCGTGATTTCTGGACACAGCTCCAACGCTTGATCCACTATATCCGCAGCGGCTTCCGGCGACAGAAGCTGGGCGGTTACACCCGGTCTCTGTTCCGCTTCATTGCGTGTTCGATTGCAGAAGGCGCATTGGATATTACAGGCCGGACTGACCGGGAGATGAACTCGCCCCCGATTTGTATTGACGCCTCCGCTGAAACAGGGATGCAGATTGGATATATGCTCCAGCGGATTGCCTTGTGTGTATTGCTCTGTTTTAGCGCTGACGCTGTTCATTTTCATATCTCCTTCCAAAATGGGATGCAAAAGAGTGTCGGTATATGGGACATATGCAGCACCCCCGCTATGTCCAGAGGATTCACGGCTTTGATATGCGTATTTTTTCATTTTTCTCGATCTGAATCAAAGCGCCATCTTGAAATACAAGGGTGATCGAGCCATAACGTATAGTACTTGCAAGCTCCTGTATTTGCCGAAATTGGGCTGGAGCAATAGGTTCTTTCCGTTCGGTCTCTTTTTTATCCTGACTCATTATGACCTCCAAATATATCGTCCAAGGCTAAATCTTCTCAAAGCAAACTCTGCACCGCTGTTGCCAACCGTTCCAAAGCTGTCTCCAATGTCTTCCGGGGACAAGCCAGGACGACGCGCTGAAACTGCTCCGCACCGCCGCCGAACATAGCTCCCGGATCCAGCCACAGCTTTGCACGGTGGAGAATCAGATCATCCAATTCTTTGTTGCTCAACTTCAGCCCGGAGCAATCCAGCCAGGCGAAATAGGTTCCCTCCGGCTCCACCAATCGGATTTGAGGGATGCGCTCTGTCAAAAATGCCCGCAGGAAGTCCAGGTTGTGCCGCAGATAGGTTTTACACTGCTCTAGCCATTCGCTGCCGCCAGAGTAGGCCGCCTGGGTCGCCACAAGTCCCAACTGGTTAAGCTGGGAGTAGCCGCATTTGTCTATTTCCCGGACAAACCGTTGGCGGATCCACTCATTTGGTATCCAAATATTCGACACCTGTAATCCCGCCAGATTAAAGGATTTGCTGGCGGCGGTGCAGACAATGGTGCGTCCCTCCATTGACGGAACAGCGTTCGGAAAAATGTGGTGAGGATGCTCCGGGAAGGCGAAGTCACAATGTATCTCGTCCGAGACCACATAGACACCATATTGCTTGCAGATATGTCCCATCTGCCTCAGCTCATCCCGCGTCCACACGCGGCCCACCGGGTTGTGGGGACTGCACAGGAGAAAGAGCGTCACCCGATTTTCCTTGATTTTGCGCTCGAAATCCTCAAAATCAATAGTATATCGGCCCCGGATATAGCAAAGCCGGTTCTCGACTACCTTTCGTCCGTTGTCCTGGATCACGCTGAAAAAGGGATAATAGACAGGCGTTTGAATCAGCACTCCATCGCCGGGACAGGTCAGCGACCGCACCGCCATAGCCAGGGCAAACACAACACCGGGCGTCTTGACTAGCCACTCTGGGCGGGCTTCCCAACCGAATCGCTCTCGGAACCAGGAGGACGCGATTTGCGTATAATCCTCCTTCGTCTCGCTGTAACCGAAAACGCCATGCTCCACAGTCTCTCTCAAGGCATTCAACACCGGCTCCGGGGCCTGAAAATCCATGTCGGCCACCCAGAGCGGAAGCACATCCGTCGGTCGGCCCCGCTCTGCGGCAAAATCGTATTTAAGACTGTTAGTACCCCGACGGTTAATCTGTCGGTCAAAATCATAGTATTTCATCCCTATTTCTCCATGGCCTGACGCAGATCTTCGATAATGTCATTGACGTGCTCCAAACCAACAGACAAACGGAGCAGAGTCTCTGTGATGCCCAGGAGTTCCCGCATGGCGGGCGGCACGTCTGCGTGGGTTTGCGTCACGGGGTAGGTAATCAGAGTCTCCGTCCCGCCCAGGCTCTCCGCAAAGGTGATGAGCTTCACCTTTTGAAAGATTCGATGGGCCGTTTCAACACTGTCCGTTCGAAAGGAAAGCGTACTGCCTGCCCCTCTGGCTTGAGCGCAGTTGACGTCGTAACCGGGATGCTCCGGCAGACCGGCATAGAACACCTGCTGAACCTGCGGCTGTTGAGACAGCCACAGAGCGATCTTCATCGCGCTTTTCTGCTGACGCTCCATGCGAACAGACAGGGTCTTGAGGCCCCGAAGCACCAGCCAGCAATCGAAGGGAGCCAGCATTCCACCAGTGGTCTTTGCAATAAGACGGATCCGTTCGGCCAGCTCCCGGCTGGCCGAGGACAGAAAACCCGCAATGGTATCGTTGTGTCCGCTCAGGAATTTGCTGCCGCTGTGAAGCACCAGATCGGCTCCCAGGGCAATAGGATTTTGCAGCCAGGGTGAGAGAAATGTGTTATCCACGATCAGCAGCAGTCCATGTACTTTTGCCAGCGCCGCACATTCGCGTAGGTCTGTGATGTTCATCATAGGGTTACTGGGCGTCTCAATATAGAGCGCCCTGGTCTCCGGGCGGAGCTGGGCACGTACCTGCTCCATATTCGATGTGTCCGCGTAGCTGACGGAAAGACCGTTCTTCCGGCTGATAGTTTGAAACAGCCGAACCGCACCGCCATATAGATCCTCCGAGCAGATAATATGATCTCCCGGCTGAAACAGCTCAAAGCATACGCTGATCGCTGCCATTCCGGAGGAGAGAGCCACGGTATCCCAAGCCCCCTCCAGAGATGAGACGGTCTCCTCCAGACGTTGCCGGGTCGGATTACCCTCTCGTGTGTAATCATAACCACTGGACTGTCCCAGTCCCACATGACCGAAGGTGGCGGTCTGATAGATAGGGAAGCTGACGGCACGGGTGCTGTCGGTAACGCCTAGATGCCCATCTCCGTGGATACATCGCGTTTCAAGCTCTCTGGACATGACGAACCTTACCCTTCCTTGATGTATTTGAACGGCTCTTCCTGATACCAGCTCTGCCTAAAGGGCTTGGGGCAATTCTGACTCAGGTGCCGGTTCAGTGAGGGATTTTTCATAATGCGGTTCAGTCGGCGGGCCATTTCATATTCTCCTGAGTAGCCAAGATAGTTGATGGACGCGCTGAACAGAGGCAGCAGCGGCAGGCCGTGTTTGGCGGAAATACTGTTGCCGCCGGTATGGATGATGATCGCGTCCGGCTTGATCCGCTGGATGATGTTCGCCTGCTCAAAGGGATGCTGTGTGGCGATGTTGATGGGGATGTTTTCCGCATTCTCCAGCGTTTCAAACAGCGGCAGCAGAAATTCATCGGCGTGGTGGCCCTTCAGGCCCACAATCTCCATCCCAAGATCCTGGGCGATGGACGCAGTTGCCAGCACACGCACCTCCCCGCCGCCGATATAAACCCGCTTGTCCTTCAGTTCCTCCCGGAAGGGTGCCAGGCCCTCCTCCAGTGCCGCCTCCTCTATGGCGATCAGCGCCTCAGCCCTCTCCTCCTCGTGGAAAAATGCGGCAATTTTTCGCAGCCAGCGGGCAATATTTTTCTTGCCAATCGGGATTGTGTCGATCAGATAGGGGATGCCAAAGTTCTCCTTCAGATATTTCAGATAATAATCGTCGTGCGTTCCGCAGATGGAAACATTCAGCGCCGCCTCCAGGCTGGTTTTAAAATCATCCGGCGCGGAATAGCAGGGAAGGAAGTTCACGTTCAGATCCAGCGCGTTCAGCAGTCTTTGCAGTTCTAACTCATCCGTCCGGCTCATAGACCCAACGTTAAACACGTTTACTGTCCGGCTGATCCGATATTCCCGATCCGCCTTGTCCTGGTCGCTCTCTGTCAGGGGACGCCACTCGCCATATGGTTCGGTTACGCTTTTCATAATGCCGTTATAAGCTGCATCGTAGGCAGTGGCCATGACCTTGGTTTTAAAGCCCTCGCAGTTGCAGGCCACCAAAGTGGCGGCAGTATCTCCCTGCAAGTTTTCCAGAATGGTGTCCACATCGTCCCCAATCAGAGCCGGAACGCAGGAACTGACCACCACGATGATCTCCGGCCTGTATTCCCGGTCGGCGAACAGGACAGCCTCCTTTAGCTTAGCCTCGCCGCCGCCTATCACGTCGTTTTCGTCCATGTTGGAGCTAAGCCAGATAGTTCCCGCTGCATTGGGATCTCGCAGACGCTTATAACTTTTGCCCGTACCAATGGTATTTGTGGAGCAGAAGCCGCATCCGATAGGGCCGTGCATAATGACAACAGCGTTTCGTAGCGTGTTCAAAATGCCCAGGCTCAAGGTGAATTGACACCCATAGGTCTCCGTAAACGAGCGGTTGGAGGCGCTCAGGCAGGTGCCGCCCTGGTTCAGACTGCATTTCAGCTCTCCGCAGGTGCCACCGAAGGCAATACCGGCATGAAGCCGTTCCTCTCTCGCGGGGGCAGAGGTCTCTATAGTATGGTTCACGATACACTCCTCCTTATCTGGCCGTTACCAAAACGCCAAAAATGTCCTCGGTCAGCGTCAGACCGCCTCGTATGCCTGCATAGCCCCGATTGAAAATGACCCGATTTGTCACAGGGAACGCCACAGGCAGTAGCGGGAAATTAAATTCGTCCGAAAGCTCCCGTTCTACAACGCTCCCCAGGATAAAGCCAGGGTCAAGGGCATCGTAATACCGGGTGTTGCGGTCTCTGGGCCACAGCTCGCCCAGATACTGTCGGACGGAGGACGCGTCCGTGTCGAACCGCACCGCAGGCCGCAGGCCGGATTCCCAGCCGTCAAAGCGTTTTTCCAGCGCGGTTTTATGATGTTCCTCCAGAAAATCCGTTATGACCGTCAGCTCCGGCAGCCACCCAAGCTCATCCGCCACAAACCGGCTCAGCGCCGGAGCGTAGTTGGAGTCGGCCACGATGACCGCGTAACGCTGCATATCAATGTCATTGTAAATATCGGCAACGCGCTCGAAGTAATCGAAATACACACCCCGCTCCCGCTCCAGAACCGCATCCACTGCGGATTTTTCTATGCCGGTCTGTTCCGCTACCCGGTAGAGAAGGTCTGCTGTCTGGAAGTAGCCAACAGGAAGTCCTGTAGTGATATAAGGTATGCCGTGTACCTGCTGGAACACCTGGGCGGTCTTGACTCCATGCACATCCGACAGGACAATATTCAGCGCCGCATCTCCGGCGTTTTTGAAGCTGTCGAGCGTTTCCCCCTCACCCACGAAGGTGTTGACTTCCAGACCAATGTCAGTCAGAAGTCGTTTGATCTCCCGGAGATTACCCTTGTAAAACACGTCCTGACCTGGTACCAGTCCCAGCACATTGACCTTTTTAGGGTTCTTCGTCTCTGTTTTTCTTACAATCTCCTGCGCCAAGGCGGAAAACAGAAGCTCATAACCATAGTAGGAATTTCCCTGAAAGCTGGGGGTATTGACAGCGATGACCGGCTGGCCCTCATCCTGAAACTCCTGTGCCACGGACTGCACGTCGTCGCCGATCATCTCCACCATACAGCCGGTGACAACCACATACAAATCGCCGTCCATGACCTCCAGCGTGGAGGCAATCTGCTCCCGTAGCAAATACCACATGACGCTCCACCACGTTGCTGCTGGGCGTGGCCGTTCCGCCGCAGTAGCCGCCGCCCAGATAGCCTGCACCGGGATTGATGCCGTTATAGCAGTTGAAGCCGCAGCCGGTGGAGGAGTGAATGATTGGGATGGTTCTGGGGATCGCCCGCAGCAGGGCCAAGGCACCGGCCAGGGCGCACCCATACCGGGGTCTGTCTACAAATTTGCTCATTGTGCGCTCCTCTCATCAAAAAGCGAACGAATGAAACTCGCCGCTGAGACTGGCGATCTCCGCCACGCCGTTTTTGATGTAAAAGGGCTTCAGCCGGGGACCGTCGGGAACGCTGTACTGGGCCTCCAGGTGGGGCATTTTTTCATATACTGCAGCCAGAACCGCAGGACTGTCATCGAAGGCCGCCTCACCGCGGATACGAAGCCAGTTTTTGTTGGCATCCACAGCGGAAATCTCCAGTACCGGCTGCTCCAAAAGCTGACGATAGCCAGCTTTCTGGCTGCCCAAGCCAAAATAAAGCCTGCCCTCATACTCTAAAACCAGCCCAAGAGGCCGGACGCGGGGTTCTCCCTGCTCCACGGTCGCCAGGAAAAACGGGCCGCCAAATTGCTCCAAAATTTTCTGAATGCTCATGCTGTAATACCTCCAATGCATCGACTTATATTTTTCGTGAATCAGTATTAGTGAATCCAATCATACAAAGCTGTGGACAGATAACGCTCCCCGGTGTCGGGCAGCAGCGCCACGACGGTCTTTCCCTGATTTTCCTTCCGGCGGGCAAGCTGCGTGGCGGCGAAAACCGCCGCGCCTGAGGAAATACCCACCAGCAGGCCCTCCGTCCGGGATAGATCCTGGGATGTTTCAAATGCCTCCTCATCCCGCACGCAGAATATCTCATCTACCACGCCAGCATCGTATACTTTTGGGACGAATCCTGCGCCAATGCCCTGAATTTTATGAGAGCCGGGCCGTCCGCCGGACAGCACTGGGGATCCGAACGGCTCCACCGCCACAATATAGGCATTGGGATCATGCTCCTTCAGCGCCGTTCCCACGCCGGTAACGGTGCCGCCGGTTCCCACACCGGCCACGAAAATATCCACCTGGCCGTCCAGATCTCTCAATATCTCCTGGGCCGTGGTTCTTTTATGTACCGCCACGTTGGCAGGGTTATTAAACTGCTGGGGAATAAAGGAATCAGGAAACTGGGCGGCCAGCTCCTCCGCCTTGCGAACCGCTCCCTTCATACCCTGACTCCCTGGCGTCAGCACCAGCTCCGCCCGATGGGCGGCCAGCAGCTTCCGCCGCTCCATGCTCATGGTGTCCGGCATGGTCAGAATACAGCGATATCCCTTGGCGGCAGCCACGAAGGCCAGCCCCACGCCGGTGTTGCCGGAGGTCGGCTCGATAATGACCGTTCCGGGGCCGATCAGCCCCCGTTCCTCCGCGTCCTCTATCATCGCCAGTGCGATGCGATCCTTGACGCTTCCGGCGGGGTTAAAATATTCCAGCTTTGCGATCAGCCTCGCGCCTACGCCCTTTTCCGCGCCGTAAGCATTGAGCTGAAGCAGGGGGGTGTTGCCCACCAGGTCTGTCAGTTTTTGTGCAAGCTGTGCCATAAATGCTCCTCCTGTCTATCAGATTTATATGGACTCTCCGTCCTTGTAGCCTTCCAGCATACCGTATTTCAGTAAAATTTCCTCCAGCCGCTCCTGGGTCATGGGCGTTGGGATAGCAAAGGAGGTGTTCTCCTCGATCCGCTGGGCAAGCTGACGATATTCCTCTGCCTGCCTGGAAGAAGGCTGATACTGGATAACGGTTTGGCGGTGTATCTCCGCCCGCTGCACTACGTTATCGCGGGGAATAAAGTAGATAAGCTGGGTTCCCAGTTCTTCGGAAAATACCCGCAGAAGCTCAGCTTCTCTGTCCACGTTTCGGCTGTTGCAGATGATCCCGCCCAGGCGGACACCACCCTTATTGGCGTATCGGCAAATGCCCTTGGCGATATTGTTCGCCGCATAGAGAGACATCATTTCCCCGCTGGCGACGATATATATTTCCTTGGCCTTTCCCTCCCGGATAGGCATGGCGAAGCCGCCGCATACCACGTCCCCCAGCACGTCATAAAAGACATAGTCCAGGTCGTCCGTATACGCACCCAGACGCTCCAGCAGGCCGATCGAGGTAATGATGCCGCGCCCGGCGCATCCCACGCCCGGCTCCGGGCCGCCGGATTCCACGCACCGCGTCCCCTTATAACCTCGCTTCAGGACGGCGTCCAGCTCTATCTGCTCGCCCTCCTCCCGAAGCGTATCCAAAACCGTCTTTTGGTGCAGACCGCCCAGCAGCAGCCGGGTAGAGTCGGCCTTCGGGTCGCAGCCTACCACCATAACCTGTCTGCCGCGCTCCACAAGACCAGCCGTAAGGTTCTGCGTCGTAGTAGATTTCCCTATGCCGCCCTTTCCGTAGATTGCAATCTGTCTCAGTTGTTTTTCCGCCATAGCCCTTTAGTCCCTTTCATGTTTGTCATGTTTAAATTTTCTGTCATAGAGCATCACCTTTTCCAGTGCGTAGCTCACCCGATGGGTGACTTCCAAAGGCGTTATGCCACGTGCCCGTAGCGCCGCCTGTGCGCCGGGGCCGATCTGTGCGCTGAGTACATATCGGCAGTCAGACAGCGCATGGACTGTCGCCGTCATATTCACCTGGTCATGTTCCCCCTCCCTGCAGGGCGCTGAAACGGTTCGTGTCCCTATCGGCGCATAGGCCCCGTTATCTCGCACCCTGAAAATATGAAATTCCCGCGTCCGCCCAAAGTGCGTATCCACCATCGTGCCGTCGCTGGAGGAGACCGCCACAAGATATTCCAAAAAAGTTCACCTCCTTTTCCGACCGGTGGATGTTGCAGCCCCCGGTCGAAATCTGGTATCTGTGTTAAATGAAGTATTCCGGCTGGGGGTTCGCACTGGCCAGATGGAACCGATCCAATATCTCCCGCCGGAGATTCATGAACTCCACACCGCCGCGATCACGGGGATGGGGCAGCCGGACGGGCAGCACCTCGCTGATTTTTCCCGGCCTTGGCGTCATAATGACGATGCGGTCAGAGAGGTAGATGGCCTCGTCCACATCATGCGTCACCAGGATCATGGTCGTTTTGTTTCTCTCCCAGATCTCCAGCAGCTTATCTTGTAAATCGGCGCGGGTGAAGGTATCCAGCGCCCCCATAGGCTCATCCATCAGCAGCACCGCCGGGTCGTTGATGAGCGCCCTGACGATGGCCACCCGCTGATTCATGCCGCCGCTGATCTGATGAGGGTAAGCTTTTTCAAAACCCTCCAGCCCGATGAGCCGGATATACTGCTCTATCTTATCCTTCTCCTGACGATAGACGTGGCGGGCTTTTAATCCGGCGGCAATGTTCTGCTCCACCGTCAGCCAGGGAAATAAGCTCCCCTGCTGGAACACATAGGCTCGTTCCGGATCTGGCCCTGTGATGGGGGTTCCCCGCAGCAGCACCTGCCCTGCCTGGGGCTGATCCAGTCCGCCGATGAGCCGAAGCATGGTGGTTTTGCCGCAGCCGGAGGTACCGATGATGGAGACAAACTCCCCCTCGAATATCTGCAAATTGATGTTCCGCAGGGCCTCCACGGTCGTGCCCGTGGCCGGGTCGTCTCCGTCGATATAGATGCGGTCGATGCCCTTCAGCTCCAGTATCACGTCACTCATTTAAACTGCCCCCTTTGCCAGCGCAGGACATAGCTTCGCACCGCGCCCAGAATCGCCAATATCAGGCTGAACAGAATCGCCATAACCAAAATAGCCGCAAAAACCTTGTGGTACGCTGCCCAGACCTTGGCAATGTTTATGTAATACCCCAGGCCGCCGGGCTGACCCATCATTTCCGCTATCACCAGGCAGGTAAAGGAGCTGGCGCAGGCGGTGGTGATGCCGGTGAATACCTGTGGCATGGCCTGAGGGACAGCCACGTGGAACACAAGATAAAATGTATTGCCTCCCAGCGTCCTCGCTGCTTCAAGCTGCGTTTTTGGCGTATTCTGTATTCCAAAGCTGGTTTGAGACGCCACTGTGAACCAGGAGCATATGATAATGAGAAATACCGCTGCCGAAAATGCCGTGGGAAAAACCGTCAGAGCAAAGGGCATCCAGGCCACCGCCGGAATGACCCCGGTGATTTTCAGTATAGGATAGATCCAGTAGTATGCCCTGGGGAACCAACCGATCAGGATGCCCGTAGTCACGCCCAGCAGCGTACCCAGCAAAAAGCCCGCCCCGAACAGCCGCAGGGAGTACAGCATATTTTTAAAGATATTGCTTCCGTCGGATAAAAAGGATTCCAATATCTCCGCCGGGCCAGGAAAAAAGGGCTGCGGTGTCAGCGCCAGCTTAGTAGCCACCAGGTCATAGACTGCCAGCACAATACCCATAGCGAAGCGGAAGGCTGCCTGATTTACATAGCGGGGCCGGCGGGAATCATTAAACCAGGCCGTCACACCGCCCAGGGCGTAAATCAGCATGATGCCAAGAAGCACCAGTCTGTAAAAGCTGTTGCGCGTCAGGGTAACGGCTCCGATCTCATATACGGCATTGGTGGTCGCCGCCACCTGAGGCAGCAGCCAGTTAGACAAAATGGCAATACCAAACCCGGATATGGTAAAAGAGCGCCGCTCCCAGCAGACGTTTTCCTGATACCTGCTGCCCGGTCAGATTCCCGGCTCCTGGGCGGTGGGCAGAATTGTTTGAATGATCTTTTCGCAAAATATCCCTCACTTTCTTGTCGGGGAAACAGCCAGACCCCTTCTCAGAAGCAGTCGCCTCGCCGTCCTTCCGTTTGGAAAGACGGCGGGCAACAGCGCCGCTTCTTTAATCATCCAATCCAAGGGTCAGGTCTATTTCCGTGTAGGCAATGGATACAAATTCCTCCGGGTCGGTGGTCAAAAAGCCTGCGTCATACAGGGCCTGGGCGTAGTATTCAATATCGCCTTTGATGTCCCATTCTCCGTTCTCATATGCCTCCGTAGAGGGGTAGCTGTAGCTCCTCACAAGCTCTACGGCGATGTCAAAGTATTCCTCATCCAGAGAGACGTAGCCCTTCTCGGTGACGATCCGCACCGCCTCCTCCGGGTTTTCATAGATCCAGTTCTGGGCCTTATAATAGGCCCGCAGCTCCGCGGCGATCAGCTTCGGTTGCTCCTCCACCACCTTGGTGGAAGCATACAGGAAGCAGCAGAAATGCCCCGCAAACGGCTCATCGGTGCCGATGTCCAAAATGGTACGAACGGTGCCGTCCTGGGTGGAGATAGTGGCGATGGGATCCCACACGGCAGCCACGTCTACCTGCCCGCTTTTCAGCGCCTCGATCTCCAGAGAGCTGTCGTTATAGGCCACGATGTTTACATCATCCACAGACAGCCCATACTGGGCCAGCCACAAAACTGTCACCTGATAGGGCGAGCCGCCTATCTCATCCACGGCGATGGTCTTGCCCTCCAGATCCGCCCCGGTTTCAATGTCGGATTCCGCCAGAACGTTCAGCTTGATGCACCCCTGGTGCAGACCGCCTACGATGGTCATACCCACCCCAGCCTCGATGGACTGGAAATACTGGAAGTCTCCGTTGACTGTGCTTATAGTGCCGTTATTCAGGCCAACCTTTTTTGTTTCAAAGTCCGCCGTGATAAGCTCCGCGTCGATCCCTTCCTCCGCAAAATAACCCAGCTCATAGGCAAGATAGGTGGGGGAGTTGCACAGAGATCCGCTTGCGCCGGGAATGGTGATGCTCCACTTGATCTCCGTGGCGGCATCATCGGCGGCGTCATCAGCTTCGGTGGTCTCATCATCACTTTCTGCGGCGGCGTTGTCACCGGCAGTCTGCGTTTCTGTGTCTTCGTTCGCTGCGGCAGTATCAGTATTCGAACTGCTGCAGGCAGTCAGCGGAACCAGCAGGGCTACTACAGCCAGCAGAACAGCAATCCATTGTTTGAGCTTCATGTTTTATTCTCCTTACAAATCAAAGAATTAGGTTTGAGAAAACGCAAAACCAGAGCCTTCTTCTGTGGCCTCTGCCACACTAGGAAGAATCTCCGGTTTGTCCAGTCAATGCTATGTATTGAATTGTATCTGAATCCTAAGCAACCCGTACTGGGCAGAAAAAAGTCCGGGCCGCTTGCGCTCCCGAACTGTAAGTGACTGTAATGCTATCCCTATGCCGCAGATATGATTCGCCGGGGAAATATAGGCGCGTTTAAGCGCCCGGTCACTTGAACAGTCCGGGAGCAAAGCATTCGTTCACAACAACAGGTGTTTTTATTCCACATCTTTCGTTTGCTCCTTTCATGTATTTTACCTAGTATTTCCGTAGGCATAATGGGATATTAACACAGATAGAGCGTCTTGTCAACCCTTTTTTTGATTAAATTCCCATGTTTTTATGATTTTTATTTTCTGTCAGCGCAGAGGAAACAAATATACCCCGGAAAACGGGCTTTTCCGGGTGCTGATATGTGCAAAACGGCTTGACACGACCTTGCTGTCGTGCTATGATTCCATATATCCTAGTATGCATATAGGTTTACAATACAAAGTGAGGTAACTTTTATGCCGAATGAGTTTGACGCAACTGGATTCGCCACCAGGGCCGTCCATGTGGGCAATGGGACAGACAAAGACAGTGGAGCCATCAAGCGACCCATCACCATGGCCAACAGCTATGCCCTGCCATACGACCCCACGGATATGAACTGGTCAAGCGCCGACGGAAATTTATATACCCGCAACGGCGGCACCAATCAGAAATATCTCCAGGAGCGGATCGCAT
Organism: Oscillospiraceae bacterium; assembly: GCA_021203045.1. Classification (GTDB taxonomy): domain Bacteria; phylum Bacillota; class Clostridia; order Oscillospirales; family Oscillospiraceae; genus CAJOIG01. The sequence continues at coordinate 19,819 of JAJQBY010000112.1, forward strand.
CCCTGGAGGGCGGCGAGGACTGCGTGGTATTGGCCTCCGGCGTGGCTGCTCTGAGTGGCCTGTTTTTCGCGCTGCTGAACCAGGGCGACCATGTGATATTTTCCAGCGTCACCTATATTGCTGTCTACCGGCTGCTCCATGAGCTGCTGAATAATAAATTTGGTGTGGAGACCACCATTGTGGATACCTCCGACCCGGCCAACGTGGAAGCGGCCCTCCGGCCCAACACCAAGCTCATCCATATCGAGACGCCGGGCAATCCGACCCTTACCGTCTCTGATATTGCCGCCATCGCGGACATCGCCCACCGGCATGGAGCGCTGCTCAGCGTGGACAACACCTTTGCCTCGCCCTATAACCAGCGTCCCGTGGAACTGGGCGCGGACTTTTCCGTGGAGAGCCTGACAAAGTATATCAACGGCCACGGCGATGCCATGGGTGGCGCTATTGTGGGCAAAAAGGCACATCTCGATCAGATTCGGGCAGCTTCCCAGGTCAATCTGGGCGGCACCATCAGTCCCTTCAACGCCTGGCTCATTATGCGGGGCAGCGTGACGCTGCCTCTGCGGATGCGGCAGCACAACGAAAATGCCCTGGCGACGGCGCGTTGGCTGGAAAAGCAGCCCTGTGTCAGCTTTGTGGCCTATCCCGGTCTGGAGAGTCATCCGGGTCATGCCGTTGCCGTCCGGCAGATGTCTCCCGGCTACGGCGGCGTTCTGTCCTTCGGGTTAAAGGCAGACCACGACACCCATAACCGATTTGTCAGCTATCTTAAGATCGTTACCTCCGCCGTTTCCCTGGGCCACGATGAGAGCCTAATTGTATTCCTGGGTGAAAACGATGAGCGGCAATATCTGTACCCAGTGGAATTTCACAACGGCTTCTTCCGCTTCTCTGTCGGCATTGAGGACATCGGCGACATCCTTGGCGATTTGAAGCAGGCGCTGATACAGTGCGGGTTGGAGGTGCTGGAATGAAAGAACATAGAAATATGCTGCTGCCTGTTGTTGCCGTTCTCGTGGTTCTTGCAGCAGCGGCAGCCGTACTCCTTCCCCGTTTGCAGGATGATGGAGATTCAACCGTCGCATCTGTGAGCGAAGGCGACCTGCTCATTCAGACGGAGAATATTGGCACAGAGGCCAGCTATTTTGACTATGATGTAGATGGCGTTACAGTAGAGGTGCTGGCGGTGCTGGCCTCCGACGGCACGATCCAGCTGGCGCTGAATACCTGTCAGGTATGCAATGGTTCTCCTTATGCCTACTTTGTGCAGGAAGGGGATGACTTTGTCTGTCAAAACTGTCTGAACCGCTTTTCCTCCACGGATGTCGGCGTGGTAAGCGGCGGCTGCAATCCTGTCCCTATCACGGCGGAGGATTACACCGAGGAAGACGGCGTCATTACCGTTCCCGCTTCCTTCCTGGAGGAAAACGCCAGCCGGTTTGTCAACTGGAAGCAGTTCTGAAGCGGATACAGATACAATGGAAAAACAAAGCTTCCATATTGAAGGAATGACCTGCGATGGATGCGAACGCGTCCTGGAGCTGGCTGTGTCCAAACTGGAGGGCGTACACGCTGTACATGCTGACCGGCAAAAGGGGCTGCTAGAGGTCGAATTTTCCTCCCCCTGTACCCCGGAGCAGATTACGCAGGCCGTGCAGTCAGCAGGTTATTCCGTTGTAACACGGCCAAAAGGCAAGGGCAGTGCGATCTGGTTCCTGGTCATTCTACTGGGGCTGTATACCATTGCCCGGCAGATGGGACTGACAGAACTTTTTCAGGCATTTCCTACCGTAAGCGAGGAGCAGGTGAGCTTCCTGGCACTGTTTCTCATCGGCCTTTTGACCTCTGTTCACTGTGTCGCCATGTGCGGCGGACTGAATATGGCCCAGAGCCTTGGCAGCGAAGGTCAGCATCCTTTGCGGGGCAGCCTGCTCTATAATCTGGGGCGGCTGACAAGCTATACGCTGATTGGCGCCGTTCTGGGTTTCATCGGGGAAAAGGCAGCTATTTCACTCCAGGTGCGGGGTGTAATAGGACTGCTGGCCGGGTTGTTCATGTTGGTGATGGGCGTATGCATGATGGGCGGCTTCTCCTTGCCGCGACTAATTCGGTTCCGGCTTCCCAAGAGACTGACCAATGCTCTGGCATCCTTTCGTGCGCACGGCCCCTATGCCATCGGCCTTGTAAACGGTCTAATGCCCTGCGGCCCTCTCCAGTCCATGCAGCTTTACGCAATCACCAGCGGGAGCCTGTTCGCCGGAGCAGCATCTATGTTCTTCTTCTGCCTTGGCACCATTCCTTTGGTACTTCTGTGCGGTACAGCGGCAGGACTTCTCAAACTGAAATGGCGGCGGCGGATGCTCCAGGCCGGGGCCGCCCTGCTGGTGCTGATGGGTGTATTCACTGTACAGAACAACCTGGTACTGACCGGGTTCATTCTGCCGGGCGCCTCCTCCGGCAGCGGCGATGTGATTGTCGCCGAGGTAGACGGTGATACGCAGTACGTCACCACCACGCTTCATGCAAACGGCTATGACGATATTCAGGTCGTTGCCGGTATTCCTGTGGTGTGGACGATCGAGGTGGAGGAAAGCGCGCTGAACGGCTGCAATAAGGAGATCATTCTCTCTGCCTTTGACCAGCAGGTCACGCTGAGCGCAGGAGAGGTGACGATTACATTCACCCCTGAAGAGGAAGGAACCTATACCTATTCCTGCTGGATGGGGATGCTGAAAAACACGATTACCGTCACCGCTTAGAATTCGGGATGAACTCAAAAAGGGAAGGGAAGAAACACTGTGAAGCTGGCTATGGCTCAGATGCAGATGGGAAGCAGTATAGAGGAAAACCTGCATAAATCGCTGCACTATATAGAATCGGCGGGAAAAGCCGGGGCAGATCTTATCTTTTTCCCGGAGCTTCAGTTATCGCCATTCTTCCCTCAATATGAAAAGCGGGCCGCAGGCCGCTGGGCCATGACTCTGGACGGGCCGGAGCTGACCGCCATACGGAATGTCTGCCGGACTTTCCGCCTCTGCGCCTGCCCCAATCTGTATTTGCAACAGGGCGGGCAATTCTATGACGCTTCGGTGATGATTGACTCAAACGGGGGAATCCTGGGCGTTTCCAAAATGGTTCATATTGCTCAGTCCAGGTATTTCTATGAGCAGGATTATTACACGCCCTCCGACGGCGGGTTCCCGGTCTATCGGCTTCCTTTCGGGACGGTTGGCGTAGTGATATGCTTTGACCGGCATTTACCTGACGGCATCCAAACCTGCGCGAAGCAGGGAGCAGATCTGGTTATCATCCCCACCGCCAACATAGAGGGAGAGCCGCTGGAGCTGTTCGAGTGGGAGATACGGGTACAGGCATTCCAAAACACAGTGTTTGCCGCCATGTGCAACCGTGTAGGACAGGAGGCCGTCATGCGCTTTGTCGGTCAGTCTCTGGCCGCCGGGCCGGATGGTACACTGATTTTGAAAGCTGCCGGAGAGGAAACGCTGCTTCTGCTCGACCTTCCTTTAGAACAGGCTCGCAGAGAACGGACGCTCCGGCCCTGGCTGACGCTTTGAGGGATAGTGGAGGTGTGATGTGATCTATCTGGACTATTCCGCCAACACACCGGCGGATCCTGCCGTTTTGGAGGCATTCGTTCAAACGGTACAGCGTTATATCGGAAACCCAAATTCCACGCACACAGCCGGACGGGAGGCCCTGGACGAGATGAATCGGGCCACGGCCCACATCGCCGCTCTGCTGGATGTTGACCCCGCTGAGATCATCTACACCTCCGGGGCCAGCGAGTCAAACAACCTGGCCATCAAGGGAATCGTGCAGGCATCGCGGCACCAGGGGCAGCACATTATTTCTACCGCCCTGGAGCATTCCTCCGTCAGCGGCACGCTGTCCGCGCTCCAGTGGCAGGGCTGCGAGATCGACCTGGTCAGGATCAATCGGGACGGCACCGTAGATCTGGAGCAGCTTCGGGAGCTATTGCGGGAGGACACCGTTCTGGTATCGGTCTGCGCGGTAGACAGCGAGCTGGGTACGGTGCAGCCGATTCGTGAGATTGCTCAGATGCTGAAGAATTTTCCCAACTGCCGCCTCCATGTGGACGCTACGCAGGCTGTTGGAAAAACAGCGCTGGTGACAGACGGTGTGGATACTATGAGCATTGCGCCTCATAAATTCTATGGACTGAATGGCAGCGGCCTTCTGCTGAAAAGAAAGGATCTGGTCATCGAGCCGCAGATCCATGGAGGAATCAGCACGACTGTTTACCGCAGTGGAACACCGACTTTGGCTCTGGCAGTGTCCACAGAGACGGCACTCTCTCTGGCGTTGACCCAGCAGAAAAAGCGAGTGCGCTATGTGCGGGAGCTGAACCATCGGCTCAGAGATGCACTGGCACAATATCCGGCAGTATCTATCAACAGTCCGGTAAATGCCGTCCCCCATATTCTTAACCTCAGCGTTCGGGGCATCAAGGGTTCGGCGTTCCAGAGGGCGTTGGATCGACGCGGCGTATGTGTTTCCGTTAAATCGGCCTGCTCTGTGGAGGGAACTGTCTCCAAGGCAGTCTATGCCGTCAGCCGCAATCGCCAAACCGCCCTCTCTTCCTGGCGGATCAGCCTCAGCCACCTGACGACACAGGGTGAAATGGATGAATTCCTGCGAATCTTTGATCAATGCTATCAGGAACTTCTTCCATGATGGGGCAATTTTTGCCCATTTGGTCGGATCCGGCTTGGTATAAGTAGTAGCAAGCAATGTCTTTGTGCTACAAAGACCCGCTGCGCTTGCCCGTTGGGGAA
>JAJQBY010000025.1 GCA_021203045.1 Oscillospiraceae bacterium
GCGCCTACGGCTGCTCCCTGGGCGGCTCCTTTGTGGGGCTGCTGGTGCAGCGTGGGAAAATACACATCGCCCACGGCATCCTCGGCAGTTCGGATTTAGACCAAAGCAGTCCCCTTGCGGCAAGCCTTAAGGCGCATCTGATCGCTCCGATTCTTCAGGGGATGCTCCAAAAAGGCAAGCTGCCGAATTGGATGAACAGGTGGGTGGAAAAACGTTCTCCTGAGGAGCAGGTCTATTTTGAAAAAATGCTGTCCATGTTCGGCATAGGAACGACCCGAATGGCCTTTGTCAAACGGGAAAGCATTTACAACCAGTTTTACTCTGACCTGGTCACGCCGCTGGCGGAACACATCTCAGCCCCCGACACGGTCATTCACTGCTTCTACGCTACGAAGATGGGCGAACGATACGAAGCGCGCTACCGGCGGCATTTTGCCGAACCAGACATCGTCCGCCATGAGCTTCAGCATGAGGAGCTTCTGGTTTGTCAGCCAGAGCGGTGGGCAGTGCTGGTGCAGGAAAAAGCACTGGGAATGGATTAAGAATTGGAAAGGATAAAAACAGTATGATGATTGACAAACGGCTGATTCGTCTCATCGGCGGAAGCGGGCGATATGTGGCAGGGAATGTGATTTTTCAGTGGTGCTCCCTCCTTGCCAATATTGTCATGATGACAGGCATCACGGCGTTTCTGGCCGGGCTTTTCACGGGAGAAGGGCGGACAGTTGCCGCCACTGCTGCCGTGGTTTTAGCAGCGATTGCTGTGCGCTTCATTTGCACCCTGGGGGCGTCCCGGATGAGCTATCTTTCCTCCAAGGCGGTAAAGCGGACCCTGCGGGAGCAGATTTATGAGAAGCTGCTGCGCCTGGGGGCCTCCTATAACGAGCAGGTCAGGACCTCGGAGGTGGTTCAGGTTGCCGTGGAGGGCGTGGATCAGCTGGAAACCTACTTTGGCGCCTATCTGCCTCAGTTTTTCTATGCCATGCTGGCTCCGCTGACCCTGTTTGTATACCTGTGCTTTGTAAACGTTCCCGCGGCCATTGTGCTGCTGGTATGCGTGCCGCTGATTCCGGTGGCCATCGCGGCGGTGCAGACCTGGGCCAAAAAGCCGCTCGGTAAATATTGGGGACAGTACACCGCCCTGGGGGACACCTTTCTGGAAAATTTGCAGGGCCTGACCACCCTGAAAATCTACCAGGCGGACGAGTTCAAGCAGGAGGAAATGAACCGGGAGGCGGAAAAATTCCGGCGCATCACCATGAGGGTGCTGACCATGCAGCTCAACTCGATTACCATCATGGACTTCATCGCCTATGGCGGGGCGGCCCTAGGCATTATCATGGCGGCTACACAGTATGCGGCCGGACATGTGAGTCTGGCCGGATGCCTGCTCATCATCCTGCTAGGTGCGGATTTCTTTCTCCCCATGCGGCAGCTCGGCTCCTATTTCCATGTAGCCATGAACGGCATGGCGGCCAGCGACAAGATTTTCCGTCTGCTGGATTTGCCGGAGAAAGCACGGAAAACGACGCCTTGTCCCACTGGGGGCTCCATCGTCTGCCGGGGCCTTCGCTTTTCCTATGAGCCGGAACGGGAGGTTCTCCACGGTGTAGATATGGAGTTTCCTCAGGGGAGCTTTGTTTCCGTCGTAGGCGAATCCGGCTGCGGGAAATCCACCGTGGCCTCTATTCTCATGGGCCGGAATCGGGGCTATCAGGGCCACGTCACCATAGGGGGCGAGGAGCTGCGGAACATCCATGAGGGCAGCCTGATGGAGCATATCACCTATATCAGCCACCAGAGCTACCTGTTCAAGGGCACCGTCCGGGAAAATCTCCTGATGGGCGCTCCCAACACAGACGACAAGGCCCTTTGGGACGTGCTGGAACAGGTGAAGCTGGCGGATTTTCTCAGAGGCGAACAGGGCCTGGATACCTGCCTGACAGAGCAGGGCGGCAATCTGTCCGGCGGCCAGCGCCAGAGGCTTGCCCTGGCCCGTGCGCTGCTGCACGACAGTCCGGTGTATATCTTCGACGAAGCCACCTCCAACATCGACGTGGAGAGCGAAAACGACATCATGACTGAAATCCATGCCCTGGCCAAGCAAAAGACCGTGATTTTGATCTCCCACCGTCTGGCCAATGTGACCGATTCCGACCGCATATATGTCATGGAGAGCGGCGCCGTCGCAGAACAGGGAACCCATGAGACGCTTCTGGCACAAAATGGCCGCTACGCCGCCCTGTGGCAGGCTCAGCAGGCCCTGGAAAACTACGGAAAGGATGGCGCAGTACAATGAAAAGAAGAAGCGGATTTACTGTTATGGGAAGGCTGATAGGGCTGGTAAAGCCACTGGCCGGCTTTATGGTGCTGGCCATCTGCATGGGGCTGCTCGGCCACCTGTGCGCCACCTTTATCACCATACTGGGCGGCTACGCCGTGCTGGACCTGCTGGGGCTGGATACGCCCCTTTCCATAGGCTGCATTTTTGCCTGTGTGCTTCTCTTTGCCCTCCTGCGGGCGGGGCTGCGCTACGGGGAGCAGGCGTGCAATCATTTCATTGCCTTCAAGCTGCTGGCGCTGATACGGGACAGGGTGTTCCGAGCGCTGCGGAGGCTCTGCCCCGCCAAGCTGGAGGGGCGGGACAAGGGCGATCTGATCTCCGTCATCACCTCGGACATCGAGCTGCTGGAGGTGTTCTATGCTCACACCATCTCCCCGGCAGCCATTGCCCTTTTCTTCACCATTATTCTCTGCCTGTTCATCGGCTCCTTCCACTGGGCCCTGGGGCTGCTGGCCCTGACAGCCTATCTGGTAGTAGGCATCGTCATGCCTCTGGCTGTTTCCAGACTCAGCGGAGATGCGGGACAGCGCTTCCGCACCGGTTCCGGCGAGCTGTCCGGCTTTGTGCTGGACAGTATGCGGGGCCTGTCCGAGGCCATCCAGTACGCCCAGGGAGCCAAGCGCCTTGGGGAGATGAACCGGCGCACGGATGGTCTCTCCAAAACGGAGGAGCAGATGAAGCGAAACGCAGGGCTGAACAGCGCCGTGACCAACACGGTAATCCTGCTCTTTGACCTTGCTATGCTGCTGACTTCCGTATCCCTTTACCGGCAGGGGCAGGTTGACTTCACCGGAGTTCTGATTCCCACCATTGCGCTGTTCTCCTCCTTCGGTCCTGTAGTGGCCCTGGCGGGGCTGGGCAGCACCCTGCAAAACACCTTCGCGGCGGGCAATCGGGTACTGGACATTCTGGAGGAAGCCCCGGTGACAGAGGAAATATCCGGTCAGCCGGAGGTTGCCTTCCACGGCGCGGCGGCAGAAAATGTGACCTTTTCCTATGGTGGGGAGGACATTTTGCAAAATGTTTCCGCCCAGTTCCCGGAGGGACAGATCATCGGTATTACGGGAAGAAGCGGCAGCGGCAAATCCACATTGCTGAAGCTGCTGATGCGCTTCTGGCAGACCGGGCAGGGGAGAATCTCCATTTCCGGCGTGGAAATAAATTCCATCAACACGGCAAACCTGCGGGATATGGAGAGCTTTGTCACCCAGGAGACCCATCTGTTTCACGACAGCATCCGCAGTAATCTTCACATTGCCAGGCTGGACGCCACGGACGAACAGATCGAAGCGGCCTGCAAAAAGGCCTCCGTCCACGATTTCATCATGACCCTCCCCCAGGGCTACGATACCCCGGTGGGCGAGCTGGGAGATACCCTCTCCGGCGGGGAACGGCAGCGGCTGGGACTGGCGCGGGCCTTCCTCCACGATGCGCCCTTTGTGCTGCTGGACGAGCCTACCAGCAATTTGGACAGTCTGAATGAGGCGGTGATCCTCCGCTCCCTGCGGGAGGAGCGGGCGGATAAGACTGTGGTACTGGTGTCCCATCGAAAATCCACCATGCGCATCGCCGATACGGTCTATTCCGTGGAGCATGGGAGAATGAGCTGATGAAAAGGGACACAGAGACAAAGCGGGAGCGTGAGAAGGAAATGGTTTTCCAGATGATCGCTCTCTACTGCAAAAAGAATCATCACACGAATGGAACGCTCTGCCAGGACTGCGAGGCGCTGACCCAATACGCCTGGCAGCGCAGCGACAAATGTCCCTTTATGGAGACGAAAACCTTCTGCTCCAACTGCAAGGTGCATTGCTACAAGCCGGAAATGAGGGAAAAAATCCGGCAGGTCATGCGCTTTTCCGGGCCACGGATGCTTTTTCACCATCCGATAGCCGCCATCCGTCATGTGATCGAGACAAAAAAAGAACAAAGCAAATTGAAAGGCAAGGAATTTACAGCATGAAAAACAACGATTTGACCAATACGCTGCTGGAAAACACCCGGCAGGAGACCGCCCCAACGCAGAAGGCCAAGCAGGAGAGAAGGAGCTTCCTGGGCTATCAGATCAAGGACATCGTCTTTCTGGCTATCATGTCGGCTGTCGTTCTGGTGACAAGCTCCTTTATGCCTCTGCTGCTCCATATCCCCGTGTTCGGCATCATCCAGATCGGGCTGGGACTGCAATTTTCCATGTTCCCTGCCATCGGCCTTGCCAAGGTGCGAAAGCCCCTGTCCCTGGTGTTCATGTCTGTGTGCAGCGGCGTGGTGCTGCTGTTTATGAA
>JAJQBY010000140.1 GCA_021203045.1 Oscillospiraceae bacterium
CCCCCACCCGACAGACCCCCCGCTTTGCAAAGCCCGGCCTGCCCGGAGAAGCCCGGGAGGTCGTTCTGGAGCTGAAGCTTCTGGCGGACGTGGGACTGGTGGGATTTCCCAACGTGGGAAAATCCACCCTGCTGTCCGTCGTCAGCCGCGCCCATCCCAAGATAGCAGACTATCCCTTCACCACCCTCTATCCCAACCTGGGCGTAGTCTATGCCGGAGAGGGTAGCAGCTTCGTCATGGCGGATATCCCCGGCATCATCGAGGGAGCCAGCGAGGGCGCAGGCCTGGGCCATGACTTTCTGCGGCACATTGACCGCTGCCGCCTGCTCATCCATGTGGTAGATGTATCCGGCAGCGAGGGGCGGGACCCCATCGCAGATTTCGAGGCCATCAATGCGGAGCTGCGGGAATATAATCCGGAGCTTGCCTCCCGGCCCCAGCTGGTGGCCGCCAATAAATGCGATATTCTGGGTGATGACCGGCAGCTTCTGGATGACTTCCGCGCCTATGCAGAGGCCAAGGGCTATACGGTATATGAGATTTCTGCCGCCGCCCATCAGGGCATAAAGGAGCTGACCTATGCCGCCGCAGGGATGCTGAAGGAGCTCCCGCCCGTCATGGTATATGAGGCCGATTATGTGGCCCCGGAGGTAAAGCTGGGCACAGCGGACGATCTGACCATCCGCCAGGAGGACGGCGTCTGGCTCATAAACGGCGACTGGCTCGACCGGCTCGTGGCCAGGGTCAACTTCGCCGACTACGAATCCCGTATGTATCTGGACCGGAAGCTGCGGGAGGGCGGCGTCTACGACCGCATGGAGGCCATGGGCCTTCAGGATGGGGATACCATCAGCATCGCAGAGCTGCAATTCGAGTATTACTCCTGAGAAGGCGCTGACTATGGAACTGAAAATGATCGCCGGCCGCACCGGCTGCCTGGAGGGCCGCCAGCTGATCGGCCTGTATCTGACGGACGACACGCACTGCGTCCTTCTGGACTGCGGCACCGCCGGCGTCCGGGAGGAGCTGGAGCAGGCGCTGGCAGATGCGAACCTGACCCCGGTGGGTATCCTGTGCACCCACACCCATTTTGACCACATGGGCAACGCCGCCTATTTTCAGCGGACGTATCATATCCCCGTGGCCCTGCCCTTCGGCGAGGCGGAGCTGTGCCGCACAGCGGCGGCTGTAAAGAGCCACCTGTTTGTATACTCTGCCGGACAGATCGCCACCGATCCGGAGCTGAAGGATCTGCCCTGCACGGTGGACCGGGTCATCATGCCGGAGCAGGAGACCTTCGTATTCTGCACGGAGCGCTTCGGCATTCTCCACACCCCGGGCCACTCCCCGGACCATATCAGCGTCATCACCCCGGACGGGGTATGCTACGCCGGGGACGCTTTGATGTGCGGCCACAATCTGCTGGCCGCCAAGCTACCCTATGCCTATAACTTCCGGCAGAGCCTGGAGTCCTTCCAGAAATTCAAGTCGATCAAATGTCATGCCCTGCTGCTGGCCCACAATGGCATTATTTCCGCACCGTTCGACGACATCATCGAGCGGAACCGGGCCGCCATGGAACACCGCCTGTTTCTCGTGCGTAACATCGTAGATCACCAGATGACCACGGAGGAGATATATATCGCCGTCCGGCAGGCTATGGGCATCACCGTGAAAAATCCCCGCCAGGCGCTGAGCCTGGAACGGTTCCTGCGCCCCTATCTGGAATGCCTCATCGACGACGGCACCCACAGGCAGTCCGTCCGGGACGGCCTGCTGTGCTACGAGCCGGTGTGACCACTGTATCCCTGCCACTGAAGTTTCAGCATAGACCAACATAAAATCATCCCCCGGAACCTTCGACCCAGCAATGGATCAGAGGGCTCCGGGGGGCTTTATTTTACGGGTATTCAATCCTCCAGCCCCAGCGGTCCTTCTCCCAGAGGCAGACGTATGGAGAATATAGCGCCTCCCTCCGGGCGGTTCGCAGCGGAAATGGTTCCCTTGTGAGTCTCCACAATCTTCTGGCAGATGGCAAGGCCCAGGCCCGTGCCCCGCTCTCCCTTCGTAGTGAAAAACGGGTCATAGATCGAGCCGATCTGGTCCGGGGGTATGCCCGGTCCGGTATCACTGACCTCTATGCACACATAGGGAAGCCCTGAGCGCATCTCCTGGCGGGCAGTCATGGTCAGCGTTCCTTCCTCCCCCACGGCCTGGCAGGCGTTGATACAGAGGTTCAGGAGAGCCTGCATCAGGAGCCGCTCGTCGCCATTGACGTACATTCCCTCCTCTGCGTCTATGATCAGCTGGATATGGGGGTCCTTCGCCATGGACGCAAGGTTTGCCGTCTTTTCCAGCAAGCCCCGAACCTCCACGGAGCAGAGGGGCCGGTCTATCTCCTTCTTGCTCATATCGGACATCCGCTTGACGATGCCTTTAGCCTTTTCCGACGCCTCGTAAATATCCAGGGCGCTCTCGAACTGAGGAGAGTCCTCCTGGCCGGCCATCTCCTCCAGAAGGAGCATGCTCTGTCCCATGATAGGCGTCAGCAGGTTATTGAATTCATGGGCGATACCGGACGTCATGACGCCCAGCTGCTGGAGCCGTTCCGTATGAGCCAGGCTCTGCTGCTGCCGGTTCAGCTCCTCCATCACCTCATTTTTTTCCTTCAGAACCGCCATTTCCAGAGCATTCTTCCGGTTCGTGATGAATAGTGCAGCAATCAGGATTACCAGCACCAGCAGGCCCGCCAGCTCAAAAAACGTCACCGCCGTCACCTGCCGGAGCGTCTGGTTCAGCCGGAAGTCAAATTCCTCAAAATTCACCGCCGCGCCCAGTATCAGCGCCCCCTCGCCCATGCTCACCCGGCACACCACCACCAGGGTCTCATCTGTGTTCCAGGAGCCGCCCCAGGGATAGGTACAAACGCTATAGTCCTCCGGCCGGGTCTCCCCGGTCTGGGATATCTCCTCCATCTCCTGCGCGCTTGCATCAGGATACGATGCCATGAACGTATCCATACTGCCGAAAAACACCTCATCGTCCCGGATGCAGCCGAAAAACGACATACTGTCGTCCATCAGAAACAGCCAGCCGTCCTGTCCTGCGTGTACTGACTCCACACTGTTTTCAAAAAGCTCCTGGGCCAGCACCGCCATCTCATAATAGTAGCCGCCGTCCGACTCTGCGGAAAAGATAAACCAACACACGCCATCCTCATCTATGCGAATGGCCATATTCTCCCCCAGGCTCACATCCTGGCCCAGGCTCATGGGAAAGCGGCTGTCGGAGGCCGCGATAAACGTTCCGTTACTGTCATATACCGCCGCTACATTGTATTCAATATCCGCGACCCGGATATCCCGCTCAGACAGTATAATCTCCATGCTGCCCTCATCGCCGCTTTCATATTCCTCCTCCGCAACACGGAAGGAATCCCGGTTCACCACCGCCGCAGCCTGGGCCACATAGCCCTCCATCTTCCACTGAACGCCCCGTCCGCTGCTAGTAACCACGCTGTTCAACTGGCGGCTCTCGTCGCTGAGCATATCCGTGCGGTACTGCTCATATACGGATCGCAGCTGCACCAGCCCCCCAATCACCAGGGCAGCAGCCAGCGCTACAACGCCAAATGTAAAAAGTTTCCTTCGATTCATAGGTAGTGACCCTCATTAAATATTGAACTTTGAGAAAAAATAATGTATAATTAATTGAACTATGGTAATCGGTCGTCAAAAGATTGTGTATAACAATTTTAAAATATAACGCCGTGTCTTGTCAACCCGTAAACTCAGCAGCGTGAAAGAAGAGAATACAAAAAGAGGAGGAATGAATCATGTCTCCAAAAGCCCTGATTGTAGAGGACGATGCCGCCGTCCGAAACACCCTGGATAAGGTGCTCACCAGCAGCGGAATCCAATCCGTCGCCGTCGCCTCCGGCCAGGAGGCCATCAATCAGATCGCCGCGGACACCTTTGACGTTGTCCTGCTGGACATCAATCTGGACGGTATGGACGGCTTTGAGGTCATCCGTCTCCTGCGGGAGAAGGGGAACCATATCCCCGTCATGGTAGTCAGCGGCCGCACAGAGGACGTGGATATGCTCTACAGCCTGGAGATCGGCGCGGACGATTATATCACCAAGCCCTTCAATCCCGTTACTCTGGCCGCCAAGGTGAAGGCTCTGATCCGCCGCAGCCATACCTCCGGCGCAAACATCCCCATCGAAGCCGGTCCCTTCCGCTTCGACAACGAGACCCTGAAGTTCTTTAAAAACGGAACGGAGCTGGCCCTCTCCGCCAAGGAGAGCGCTATCATGAAGCTGTTTCTGGACAACCCAAACCGCATCTTTTCCAAGTCCTCCCTGTATGATCTCATATGGGGCAGCACTATGGTGGACGACAGCGCCATCGTCGTGTACATCAACCGCCTCCGCAATAAGATTGAGGACGATCCCAGCCGCCCCCGGTATATCCAGACCGTCCGGGGACTGGGCTACCGTTTCGTCCCCTGACAGGGTTGGATACTTCGCCAAAAAAGCAAAGCCCGCCGCTGGCGGGCTTTCACAAATGTTACAAACATTTTTTCCGTGTATTGACATTCGACCCGTGAGAAACTATATTAAA
>JAJQBY010000109.1 GCA_021203045.1 Oscillospiraceae bacterium
CGGCGGCAGCCAATGCGCACCACACGGGTGTAACCGCCGTTGCGGTCGGCGTACTGGGGACCGATCTGGTCGAAGAGCTTCTTGGCGGTATCCTCCACGGTCAGGTAGGACAGGGCCTGCCGGTAAGCGGCCAGGTCGTTCTTCTTGGCCAGGGTAATCATCTTTTCAGCGATGGACTGGACTTCCTTGGCGCGGGTGACAGTGGTCTTGATCTTGCCATAGGTCAGCAGGTCGGTGGTCAGCTGCCGCAGCATAGCCTTCCGCTGGTCGGAAGTCTTGCCAAGTTTACGATAACCGGACATGATTGTTCACTCCTTCGGGCAGCCTGAGGGTTCAGGCGTAATGTTTGCGTGGGTGTCCCCGGGGGGGGGCCGACAGGTCAGTTGTTCTCCTCTTTGGACAGGCTCAGGCCCATCATGGCCAGCTTGTTCATGACCTCTTCCAGGCTCTTGCGGCCCAGGTTCCGAACCTTCATCATCTCGTACTCGGTCTTGGAAATCAGATCCTCGACGGTGTTGATGTTGGCGCGCTTCAGGCAGTTGAAGGAGCGCACGGACAGGTCCAGCTCTTCGATGGTCATTTCCAGCATCTTGTCGTGCTGGGTCTCCGGCTTTTCCACCACGGTAGAGCGGGTGCCCACCGTGTCAGACAGGTCGGTAAAGAGGACGAAGTGGTCGCAGAGGATCTTTGCGCCCAGCGAAACGGCGTCCCGCGCGGAGATGGTGCCGTCCGTCCAGACCTCCAGGGTCAATTTATCGTAGTCGGTCATGTTGCCAACACGGGTGTTCTCCACCGTGTAGTTGACCTTGATGACCGGGGAATAGATGGAATCTACCGGGATAACGCCAATGATGGTCTGCGCGGGCTTGTTCCGCTCGGCGGGCACATAGCCTCGGCCCTGACTCAGGGTCAGTTCCATGTTCAGGGTAGCGTCAGCACCCAGAGTGGCGATCAGCTGCTCCGGGTTGAGGATCTCCACCTCACCGTCGGACTTGATGTCCCCGGCGGTGACTTTGCCCTCGCCGCTGGCCTGGATATACACCCGCTTGGTGCCGTTGCTGTGCAGCTTGGCGATGATCTGTTTGACGTTGAGGACGATCTGCGTTACGTCTTCCTTCACGCCGGGGATGGTGCAGAACTCGTGCTGCACACCGGCGATCTTGATGGTAGTCACGGCGGTGCCGGGCAGGGAGCTGAGCAGGATACGGCGCAGGGCGTTGCCCAGGGTCGTACCATACCCCCGCTCCAGCGGCTCGACAACATATTTACCATACGAATTGTCGCCAGGGTCTTCGATGCACTCAATGCGCGGCTTTTCGATTTCTACCATATAAGTTTTACCCTCCTCATCTGCGGTACGAGACGTACCTTGTTGGTTTGACAGCTCACCAATATCTGAGGGTTACTAATTACTTAGAGTAAAGCTCGACGATGAGGTGCTCTTCAACGGGGAAGTCGATGTCGGCACGCTCAGGCAGACGAACAATATTAACCTTCAGGTCGTCCTTGACAGGGCGATCGATCCACGCGGGCAGGGTGACGGCGATGGCGTCCTCGCCCAGGAAGCGCTTGAACTTCACAGAGGAACGGCTCTTGGCCTTGACTTCGACGGTGTCCCCGGCCTTGATGAGGTAGGAGGGGATGTTCACCGACTTGCCGTTGACCAGGAAGTGGCCGTGGGAGACCAGTTGACGGGCCTCGCGGCGGGTCATAGCGAAACCGGCGCGGAACACCACGTTGTCCAGGCGGCGCTCCAGGGTGGTCAGCAGGATCTCGCCGGTGATGCCTTTGGCGGCGGCCTTCTCGTAATAGGCGTGGAACTGCTTCTCATGGACGCCATAGACGAATTTGACCTTCTGCTTCTCGTTGAGCTGCATCCCGTACTCAGACTGCTTGCGGCGCATCTGGCCCTTGGGGTTGCGGTTGGTGGTTTTCTTGGTATACCCCATCACTGCGGGGGACAGGCCCAGCGCCTTGCAGCGCTTGGCAATGGGCTGCATATTTCTTGCCATGTTTCAATATCCTCCTTTGCTGCGATCAGACACGTCTTCTCTTGGGAGGACGGCAGCCATTGTGGGGAACGGGGGTGACATCCTTAATCATAGTGACCTCCAGACCGGCGGCCTGAAGCGCACGGATGGCGGCCTCACGGCCGGCGCCGGGACCCTTCACATAGACCTCGACGCTCTTCAGGCCAAACTCCATAGCGGCCTTGGCAGCGGTCTCGGCAGCGGTCTGGGCGGCGTAGGGAGTGGATTTCCGGGAACCACGGAAGCCCATCTCGCCGGAGGAAGCCCAGGAAAGGGCGTTGCCCTGGGTGTCGGTAATGGTAACCATTGTGTTGTTGAAGGAGGAGCGGATATGCACTGCGCCCTTCTCCACACTCTTACGGTCTTTGCGCTTGCGCACGACCTTCTTCTTGTTTGCGGCCATTGTATATCCCTCCTTTACTTCTTCTTGTTAGCAATGGTCTTTTTGGGGCCCTTGCGGGTACGGGCATTGTTCTTGGAATGCTGACCACGGACGGGCAGGCTCTTGCGGTGGCGGGTGCCACGATAGGAGCCAATTTCGATGAGGCGCTTGATGTCCATAGCGACGTTACGACGCAGATCACCTTCGACGGTGTAGTTCTTGCCGATTTCTTCGCGCAGGGCGGATTCCTCTGCCTCGGTCAGGTCCCGGACGCGGGTGTCGGGGTTGATGCCGGTGGCGGCCAGGATCTTCCTGGAGCTGGTCAGGCCGATACCATAGATATAGGTCAGGCCGATCTCGATTCGTTTATCACGGGGCAGGTCGATGCCGGAAATACGTGCCATTTATCAATACACCTCCTTATTAGCCTTGACGCTGTTTGTGTTTGGGATTTTCACAAATCACCATAACTCTGCCCTTGCGCTTGATGATCTTGCACTTTTCGCACATGGGCTTGACGGACGGTCTTACTTTCATCGTTTTACCTCCTGTTTTGCTGCGTGAAGGGTTCCCTTGTCCAGAGGGCTTCCTCCACCGCACCTGACGACGATGTGGATCAGGTTCATTTGCTTCTCCAGGTGATCCGGCCGCGGGTCAGATCATAAGGAGACATCTGGACTGTCACCTTATCCCCAGGGAGGATCCTGATATAGTTCATGCGGAGCTTGCCGGAGATGTGGGCCAGAATGGTGTGGCCCTTGCCAATGTCAACCATAAAGGTGGTATTGGGCAGCGCCTCAACGACAACACCCTCCAGTTCGATCATATCTTCTTTGGACATGAGAGCTCCCTCCTAAAAGTTGGGATGTTCTGATTCGCGGAAGGCGGCCAGCGCGCAGCGGATTTGCCTGTCTGTCACCGGCTCGCCTCTCTGCAATCGTTGGATTGCCGGATGTGCGCTGGTCCCCACGCCCCGGAGATGCTTGCGCTTTTTCCGTTTGGGCGCGTCCAGCTTTCTCCCCTTTCCGTCCGCCAGCAAGAGATAGTCGCCATCGCTGCCAATGGCAACGAACAGCTTTCCTTCATCATGGCCGGCTAAGGAGAGAACGATTTCGTAGGGGTGGATCTCTTGCATATATCAGTCTCCGCACAGAGTCAGGACCTCAGGTTCTCCCTCTGTGATGAGAATGGTATTTTCGTAATGGGCAGCGAGCTGGCCGTCTGCGGTCAGAATCACTTCCCAGCCGTCGGGCATAATTTTCTTGCGAATTTTTGCCGTTCCGGCGTTGACCATCGGCTCGACGGCGATGGTCATGTCTTTTTTCAGCCTGGGGTTGCCCTCCGGGTAGTGGTCCATCACGTAGTTGGGAACCTCCGGGGCCAGATGAACCTCGTTGCCGATGCCATGGCCCACAAACTCCCGGACAATGGAAAATCCATTGCCCTCCACGTACTGTTGGACGCCTCTGGAGATGTCCGAGACCCGATTTCCGGCCACGGCGTTGCGGATGCCCTCCCAGAAGGACTGCTCTGTCACGTCGATGAGCCGCTGGGCTTCCGGGCTGATCTTGCCCACTGGGTAGGTCCCGGCACAGTCGCCGTGGAACCCGCCGTGGGGCGCGCCCAGTTTATCCAGGTGGTAATCCCCCACGCAGGCACCCGTGTCGATGGAGATGATGTCTCCCTCCTCCAGCCGCCGGTTGCCGGGAACGCCGTGAATGATCTCATCGTTGATGGACATACAGGCGGTGCCCCGGAAGCCGTACAGGTGGTAGAAGTTAGGGTACCCGCCGTGGCTGCGGATGAACTTATAGAGCGCTTTGTCGATTTCCCTGGTGGTGATGCCGGGCCGCACCAGCGAGGCGGCGTAGGCCCGCGCCTCGCCGGAGAGCTTACCGGCCTTGCGCATCATCTTCCGCCGGTGTTCTTCCACCGGCACCAGACGCAGTACCGCGGCCATTACACACCCAGGACTTTCATGATCGCGGCGTTGGTGGCCTCGATGCCGCCCTGGTTGGGGACGACCTTCAGCAGGCCGCGGGCCTCATAGAAGCCTTTCAGCGGCTCGGTCTGCTCGTGGTAGGTGACAAGACGGGCCTTGACGGTCTCAGGCTTGTCGTCCTTGCGCTGGGTCAGAGCCTGACCGCAGATGTCGCAGAC
>JAJQBY010000123.1 GCA_021203045.1 Oscillospiraceae bacterium
TCCTCCCGGTTTTGACTGTTAAAGTCACTAATTTAAGTGACAACATTGTATCAAATTCCGGGAAGTTGGTGAAGGGGCGGGGGAGATTTTTCGCAGGTGCTTGTGCTTTGCGTATTATTTCACTCCGGCACAGGTATATTATACTCAGGACGCCCGCGTCAATGAAGCCAATATCAGGCCGGACCCAGTCAGCTGGAACAACCACATCCGGCAAAAGGCGAACCAGCAGCACAAAAAGAACATTGACAATAGCGTTGGAATTCAATATAATAAATATGGAAAATGCGGATTGAACTCGCAAAAACGATACTTAAAAGGCGGTTTCTTACTTGAAAAGAACACTAATTGAGGATTTGGTCAAGTGGAAAGCAAAAGTGATACGAAAACCACTGATTCTGAAGGGCGTCCGTCAATGTGGTAAGACCTATCTGCTAAAGGAATTCGGAAGGCTATACTTTGACAGCACGGCATATTTCAACTTTGAAGAAAACCCGGCCTTAGCTGAGGTGTTCGAGAAGGATTATGACACTGACAGAATTATTTTTGAGCTGGGGCTTCACAACCGTAAAACCATAAAACCGCAGAATACCCTGATCATCCTTGACGAGGTTCAGGAATGCGGGCATGCAATAACGGCCATGAAGTATTTTTGTGAAAATGCACCACAGTATCCCATCGTATGCGCGGGCTCTCTTCTGGGGATTGCCCTGCAAAAGCAGCTTTCCTTCCCTGTCGGCAAGGTGGATTTTCTGACGCTTTATCCCATGAGCTTTTCGGAATTTGTCCGGGCCTGCGATGGGGATGTGACCGCAGATTTCTTGGAAAACTTCAAAAGAGGTGATTCCCTCCCCACCATTGTTTCCAACAAGCTGGAAAACCTGCTCCGGCAATACTATATTACCGGCGGGATGCCGGAAGCAGTAGATACCTGGTGCAGAACCCACAGCATTGAAGAGGTGGAGGCCGTTCAGCAAGCCATTATCAACAGCTATGAGTTGGACTTTGCTAAACACGCTCCAGCAAAGGATTTTCCCAAGCTGTCTGCCATCTGGCGTTCCATCCCGGAACAGCTTGCAAAAGAGAACACCAAATTTATCTTCAGTCATGTGAAAAAGGGCTGGCGGTCCAAGGATTTGGAGGATGCTTTGGAATGGCTTATCGGTGCCGGTCTGGTTTACAAGGTATGCAAAATTGAAAAGCCCTTTATCCCCTTGTCCTCCTATGCAGACGACACCAGTTTCAAGCTTTATATGGCGGATGTAGGCATTCTACGGAAGCTGTCCAAGCTGCCCTACGAGGTGGTGCTGGATGCTACGCCTGCCTACCGGGAATTCAAGGGTTCCATGACAGAGAACTATGTACTGTGCGAGTTGTTGAGTTCCGGCACTGAAACGCCATATTACTGGTCCAGTGGAAATACCGCCGAGGTGGATTTTGTGGTGCAGAGCGGTGCCCACATTGTGCCGATTGAAGTGAAGTCTGAGAAAAATATCCGGGCACGATCACTGGCGGAATATCGCAAGAAATACGAGCCGCAGATTTCTGTCAAAACATCCATGCGAAGTGAGGTCAACGGTGAGGAAATCCGAAACATTCCTCTGTACCTGATGTCCAGAATGACCGCGTTTCTATCCGAGTAAAAGAACAGGCCAGGCATATCACCGGAATTGAAATTACGGCAGTATTCTCAAATGGCAACGCGACTTAAAATACATCAGTAAATACGCATATAGCATATATCATATAAATAAATATATTTATGTAGTGATCGCCAACTTAAGCATCTATCTTCGGATAGGTGCTTTTCTTACAACTATTTTTCAGAAGAGAGCTTTGCATGGGTCTATTGTCTGGAATGTTTCAGGCGAGAGACAATCTCCGAAACAGCACAGTAGAAAGTGCGCAGAAAAAAATGCAATCGACCACACAAAAACTATATCAATACTATATCTACAATAGCTACAAGGTATACAGCAAAAGCCGGCAAAAAATGCAGCAAAAGGATAAAATAGGAAGCATCACTCCTTGAGCAAGAAGTTTTATGTGTTTAAACTGAAAACACTTTTATACAAAAAGAGAGTGTTCGTGATGTTTTCTGACAAATTATCTACTGCCATTTTGCAGCTATGCGATGCTCATAAATGGAGCTATGAAGTTGCCTCCGAGCATTGCATGTTAAGTTCCCGATACTTCGGTGACATTGCTCGTGGAAAAGCCGTACCATCCATTAATACATTGGAAAAGCTCTGTATTGGCTTCCATCTCTTGCCGAACGACATACTAGTGGAGCCTATGGCTTCGCAGGAGTTGGTCTTCCGAATTCCATTGGAAGTCAGCGAATGCATAGGGTATCAAGGCTTATATGGCTTTACAACATATCCCATCTGCCCACAGTGTCAGCACAGTTTTGATCGTGAATACCAGGAATTCTGCGACCGCTGCGGCCAAAGGCTGTGTTGGAGAAGATATCCCGGAGCAAGGATCATCTTTCCAAAACAGGAACAAGATGGTTAAGTACCTACCCGTCAACTCCGCATCAGAGACCGGGTAAGCCGATAGCTCTTACCTGAGAAAATGATATGTGGCAGGAGGCAGATCAATCTGCCAATAAGGGCCTCGTTCAGACGGGTACCCGCCTCCTTGATTGCAGGTTTAATTTTTCGCGGGATTCTCGCATCTGTCTATTCACATTTTTGTCGAACACCTTCGAAAACTCCCCCATATTTTTGTAAATTTATATTGAAAACTCCCCCATGTTTTCGTATAATAGAAGCACTGAGGAGGGGAGGAAGCATTCATGCTCTATCTCAAACGAAAAATCGACCAGTTCCTGACCGACTGGAAAAGCACGCCGGATCATAAACCTCTGATTGTGAAAGGACCCCGGCAGGTAGGTAAGACGGAATCTATCCTGCGCTTTGCGAAAGCCAATTACGGCAGTGTGATCTATATCAACTTCGCAGAGGAGCCGAAATACAGGCTGATCTGCGAGGATGGCTACAAAACTGACGACATCATCAAAAATATCTCCCGGATTGACCCGTCCAAGCGGTTCATTGCCGGGGACACCCTGATTTTCTTCGATGAGCTTCAGGATTTCCCGGATATAGCGACCTCGTTAAAATTCTTCAATCTGGACGGCCGCTTTGATGTGATTTGCAGCGGCTCCCTGCTGGGTATTTCTTATCAGCGCATTGAGAGCAACAGCGTGGGCTATAAGACGGATTATGAGCTGTTTTCACTTGACTTTGAGGAGTTTCTCTGGGCGAAGGGGTACGGTAGCGAAACGGTGGCGGAGCTGCTGGCCCACATGACGGAGCTGAAACCCTTCTCCACCCTGGAGATGGACGTTTACAGCAGTCTGTTTCTGGACTACTGCATTTTGGGCGGAATGCCCGCCGTGGTTCGGCTGTATATCGAAAGCGGTACCTTTGAGGGAACGCTGGAATTACAGCGTCAACTCATCGAGGACTACAAAGAGGACGTCCGCAAATATGCCGACGGCGTGGACCAGACAAGAATTTTGAATATCTTCAATCGCATTCCTGTCCAGCTTGCCATGGATAATAAGAAATTTCAAATTTCTAAGGTGGCCAAAGGAGCGCGGTTCAAGGACTACCGGGGCTGCATCGAGTGGCTGGAGAGCGCTGGTATCATCAATGTGTGCTATTGCCTGAACTTCCCGGAGCTTCCCATTAAGGGCAACATTGACACATCGAAATATAAAATCTACCTGCGGGACACGGGCCTGCTTGTGGCGCTGCTGGATGACGAGGCCCAGGATGATCTACGGGCCAATAAAAATCTGGGAGTCTACAAGGGCGCACTCTATGAAAACATCGTGGGCGAAGCCCTTTCCAAGTGCGGCTATCCGCTCTGTTACTACAAGCGGGAGAATTCCACGTTGGAGGAGGACTTCTTCGTCCGCACTAGAAAGAGCCTGCTGCCGGTAGAGGTGAAGGCCACCAGGGGAACGGCAAAATCCCTCCGAAGCCTCATCCAGAGCGACCACTATGCAGACATTCAATACGGATTGAAGCTGACGGCAGGCAACATCGGTTTCAGCGATAATATCTTTACCTTCCCGTACTTTTGCACGTTTCTGTTGCGGCAGTATTTAGCAGAGGTGGAGTATTAAAAGAGTAATTCCGTGAGGCCTGCAAAATACTCACTGTTGAGCGGACAGCAAAAAACATAGAGCAAATAGCACAGTTTTTCAATCTGCAATTCCGGCTCAAAAGAATAGAACAGCAGCGCATCTATTTTAGCGGACATACCGACTATGTTTTCCACTTGAAAAAGTCCGATACACTATAACCGTCAAACGTCACTTCAAAATCCTGTGCCGCTTTTCACACATATGAACGCCTTGCTCAGAATTATCGTTCATCCATATTTTAAACTGGGTCTCGTTTTCAAATAGAAACAAATTGTTCTGCCGGATAAAATTCCGGCAGATTCTTATTCATCCCAATGTTCTATGACCTCCAAGATCCACTCACATCAAGTAGCGATTCGAAAGTTGAATTTCCTAATAATTAGTT
>JAJQBY010000062.1 GCA_021203045.1 Oscillospiraceae bacterium
TGTTGATGGGTCGCGCACCCCCCCCCCGCTGCGGGGGGGTGGGGTGCTGCCAATTCAGGAAGGAATAAGCAGGGGCAGTTCGCTGCAAACAAACGACGGCGGACTGACGCTACCTATTTTCTTCAGGAAACCATTTTGTTTCTGCGAGAGGAGCGTTTTTCTTGGCGAAAAACAAAGCACAGCCGGCCATGAGCCGGGCGCTGGTGAGAAGGGAGACTATCTCCGGTTATATCTTCATGATCCCCAGCCTGATTTTCTTCGTGGGATTTGTCATTATTCCCATGATATCCTGTATCTACACCTCCTTTTTCGACGCCAACCTGACTGCCAACGGACAGGATACCTTTATCGGCTTCGGAAACTATGTGGAGCTGTTCCAGGATGAGATCTTTCGCAAGGCGCTGCTGAATACCTTCATCATCGTGGTGGTCAGCGTGCCCATAACCTGCGTGTTTTCCCTTTGGGTGTCCTCGGTCATATATAAGCTGAGAGGCCCCCTGCTCAGTGCATTCCGCTGCATCTTCTATCTCCCGGTCGTCACCGGCTCTGTGGCGGTCACCGTGGTGTGGAAGTGGATTTACAATTACCGCACCGGCGTGCTCAACGGCGTGCTCACAAGTCTGGGCATTATCGACAGCAATATCAACTGGCTGGGCAATCCCAATACCGCTCTGGCCTGCATTATCGTGATTCTGCTGACCACATCCGTGGGCCAGCCCATCGTGCTCTACGTTTCTGCCCTGGGCAATGTGGACAATACCCTTGTCGAGGCCGCCCAGGTGGACGGCGCCACCGATCTTCAGGTGTTCTGGCGTATCAAGTGTCCCCAGATGATGCCCACTACCCTGTATATCCTGGTGATTACCACCATCAACAGCTTCCAGTGCTTCGCGCTGATTCAGTTGCTGACATCCGGAGGGCCGACCAATTCCACAAACACTGTCATGTATTACATCTATTACACCGCGTTCAAGCTCTACCGTTTGGGCTACGGAAACGCCATGGGTGTGATACTGGCTATCTTCATTGCGCTGCTGTCTGCCCTGCAGTTCCGGCTGGCTAAAGAAAGGTAGGGAGGTGCAGGTATGAATTCAGGCGTAAAGCACACCAGTGCATACAAGGTCATCTCGCTGATCATTCTGGTCATCCTGGCCATTTTGTTCATGTTCCCGCTGTACTGGATTATTACCGGTGCGTTCAAGCCCACTACAGATATCTACTCCGCGGAAACGGTGTGGTGGCCGTCCCAGTGGGTGCTCAGAAACTTCCGGGAGCTGTTTTCCAGCCGTTCTGCGCCTCTGCTCCAGATCGGCTCTCTGGTCGGCCCCACCGTTCCCGCCGCCATTCGCTGGCTGATAAACACAGTGTTCATGGCAGTTATGGCTATGCTGCTCACCTGCGTTACCGCCACGATGGCCGGCTACGCTCTGGCGAAGAAACGCTTCGTTGGCCGCAATGTGGTATTTTCCCTGATCGTGTGCGCGATGGCGCTGCCAAAGCAGGTCATCCTGATTCCGCTGATTCGTGAGATTTCAGCGCTGGGACTGTATAATAACCTCTGGGCCGTCATCTTCCCCACCGTCGGCTGGCCCTTTGGCGTGTTCCTGATGAAGCAGTTTTCCGAGAGCATTCCCGGCGAAATGCTGGAGGCCGCCCGCATCGATGGCGCAAGCGAGGCGCGTACCTTCACCCAGATCGTGTTGCCTATGGTCAAGCCCGGTATCGGCGCCCTGGCTATCTTCACCTTCATCAACAGCTGGAACGACTACTTCATGCAGCTGATCATGCTCACCAGCAGCAGCAACTACACTATCTCCGTCGGTATCGCCACCCTGCAGGGTGAGAGCTCCACCGACTTCGGCATCCTTATGGCCGGCGCCGCGCTGGCTGCCGTGCCTATCATCATCGTGTTCCTGATCTTCCAGAAGTACTTCACCCAGGGCATCACCATGGGCGCGGTCAAGGGCTGACCCGGAATTTCGCACGCCCCAGCATCCAACTTCAACCTCCGGCGGTTACTCCATTACCATAGCCGCCGGGGGCCAATAAAAGGAGGAAAACTAGCCGCCGGGCCGGCGGTGCGACAGTGTGGAGACCTGTCGTAATGCCGCGGGAGTTTCGCACTCCCACGGCGAGGAGGAGCCTGCGGAGGCAGCTTCTTCACGGCTGAGATGAATGGCAACTCTGAGTCTGAGAAACATTGAAAAAACCTATCCCGGGTCTACCGAGCCCACTGTTCATGATGTCAACCTGGAGATCGCAGATAAGGAATTCATCGTTCTGGTCGGTCCCTCCGGCTGCGGCAAGTCCACCACCCTGCGTATGATCGCGGGCCTGGAGGAGATTACCGGCGGTGAGCTGTATATCGGCGACAAGCTGGTCAATAACGTGGAGCCGAAGGACCGTGACATCGCCATGGTGTTCCAGAGCTATGCGCTGTATCCCCACATGACAGTGTATGAAAACATGGCCTTCTCCCTGAAGCTGAAAAAGATGCCCAAGGACGAGATCGACAGGAAGGTACGCTGGGCGGCGGAGATACTGGATATCACCGGCTACCTGGACCGCAAGCCCAAGGCGCTGTCCGGCGGCCAGCGTCAGCGCGTGGCCATTGGCCGCGCCATCGTGCGCGAGCCGAAGGTGTTCCTGATGGATGAGCCCTTGTCCAACCTGGACGCCAAGCTGCGCAACCAGATGCGCGCGGAGATCATCAAGCTGCGCAAGAGCGTTGACACCACCTTTATCTATGTTACCCACGATCAGACCGAGGCCATGACGCTGGGCGACCGCATCGTCGTTATGAGGGACGGCTGGATATTGCAGATCGGTACCCCTCAGGAGGTCTTTGAGCATCCCGCCAACATCTTTGTGGCCGGCTTTATCGGAATGCCGCAGATGAACTTTTTTGATGCGGAGCTGGTGAAGGATGGCGCAGGCTATCATCTGGTGTGCAACGACGCGAAGATCGCCCTGTCTGAGCGTATCCAGAGCGCGCTGGCCGCAAAGGGATATGACACCCGCAGGGTCACGGCGGGCTGCCGTCCTGAGCACATGGTGATGAAGGCTGCCGGTGAGGACACCATGGAGGCGGTCGTGGATGTGAGCGAAATGATGGGCAGTGAGATCCATCTGCACGTTACCTGCCACGGCGGGGATGTGGTGGTTCGTATCCCCACCACCGAGCTGGAGGCTCATCAGCGCGGCGGTCTGGAGTATGGTACTCATATCAATATCTCTTTCCCCTGCGATCTGATTCACCTGTTCGATCCCGAGAGCGAGGAGAATCTGCTGTGATTTTCCCGCTTTGAGGGAAAAACCGGCTCGCTCCGGCTTGACTTTTACCTGGAAAGCGCATATGATATGCTGTTGGACGGGGTGCGGGAAGCTGCTTCCCGTACCCCGTCTCATGCTGTCTGTCATGGGATGCTGCGTGACGGACATTCTGTCAACAAAGAAAAGAGGAAAAATACATGAAGGACACCAGCAAGTATCAGGGCATCATCCCTGCGTTCTATGCCTGCTACGACGAGAAGGGCGATATCTCCCCCGAAAGGGTACAGGCGCTGACCCGGCACCTGATGAAGAAGGGCGTCAAGGGCGTCTATGTGGGCGGCTCCTCCGGCGAGTGCATTTACCAGTCCGTAGAGGAACGGAAGACAGTGCTGGAGAATGTGATGGCCGCCGCCGAGGGCAGGCTGACGGTGATCGCCCATGTGGCCTGCAACAGCACCCGGGACTCCGTGGAGCTGGCGCGCCATGCCGAGAGCCTGGGCGTGGACGCTATCGCATCCATTCCCCCGATTTACTTCCACCTGCCGGAGCATGCCATTGTCGCCTATTGGAACGCCATAAGCGCCGGCGCGCCCAATACCGACTTTATCATCTATAATATTCCTCAGCTCGCGGGTGTGGCGCTGACCATACCGCTGCTCAAGGAAATGCTGAAAAATCCCAATGTTATAGGCGTCAAAAACTCCTCCATGCCCGTGCAGGATATCGAGATGTTCGAGGACGAGGGCACCCGCGACGGCCGTACCTTTGTGGTCTTTAACGGGCCTGACGAGCAGCTGATCTCCGGGCTGATTATGGGCGCGGACGGCGGCATCGGCGGCACATACGCCGTGATGCCGGAGCTGATGCTGAGGATGTTCGACCTGGTGAAGAACGGCGGCGATTTGAATGAGGCGCGCGCCATCCAGTACAGCGTGGACAATATCGTCTACGCGCTGTGCGGTACGCAGGGAAATATGTATGCCGCGATCAAGGAGGTGCTGCGCCGCCGTGAGGGCCTGGATCTGGGCGGCGTGCGCGAGCCGCTGTATAACCTGCAGCCGGAGGATATGCCCCAGATAGACAAGTGTGTGGAGCTGATCGATGCGGCCATAGCCAAGTGGATACGGTAAGCGTCCGGAAAAGAGACCATCCGACCGTTTGCGGACGGTGAAAAATTAATACAGTCTGATAATTCATCCCCCGCTGCGTTCGCAGCGGGGGATGAATGCATTCAGACTGGTTATTCTGCGGTTATATCTATAG
>JAJQBY010000017.1 GCA_021203045.1 Oscillospiraceae bacterium
CCGCGGGGTTTTATGCCGTGGACCTATTTGCTGCCTATACACTGCATTGGGGCGGGATATACGAATCGGGCGGGCTGATACTGGCTGACCGCTACACTACCTCCAATGCGGTCCACCAGGGCAGCAAGCTCCCCAGGGAGGAGCTGGCTGCGTTTTTCGATTGGCTGTACGATTTTGAATATATCCGTCTGGAGCTTCCCAGACCGGATATGGTGATATACCTGGATGTGGATATCGATACCTCACTGTCCCGTATACGCCGCCGTGCGGCGGTCCAGGGCGAGAGGCCGGACATTCACGAGCAGGACGAGCATTACCTCCGTCAGTGCCTGGCCACGGGAAAGCTGGCTGCCGATCATTACGGCTGGCAGGTCATAGCCTGGGAAGAAAACGGCCGGGAACGGGCGGCAGAGGAAAAGAGCAGGGAGATATTTTCCCTGATAAAAAAACAGGGACTCATATGAGTCCCCGAATGTGTAGCGCAGGAGCTATCTCTTTGTTATAGAGGTCAGCAGCCGCAGCCGTTGCAGGAGCTGTTGTCGCAGCCGCAGCCGCAGCTGTTGCCGCATCCGCCGCAGGAGAACAGGAGAATCAGGATAATGATGATCCAAAGCCAGCCGCTGTTGTTGCAGGAATTGCAGAACATACTAAAAGCCCTTTCTCCGCGCTGAGATTTATCGAGACCGCCGCCAGCGCGGTATAGACGGCGGCGCGCGGTTCATCCGAGTCATACTATGATGCAGCGCCTTTAGAGGTGACATTTGTGAAGGAGAGTTTTCATGTCGCATAAAACCCCAGATGACGATTTTGACCTTCCGAATTTTGACGGCCTGATGGATGGAGACACCCAGGGCGGGAATACAGAGAAGGATGACGCCTGGGCCGATGCAGATCCGGATCAGGTGGATGCGGTGCTGTCCGCATTGAACCACCAGGGCGGCGAACCCGCCGGGAGTAAGAAGCCTGCCGGGCAGAGAAGCGCTTCCCGGAAAAAGGAACAGGAGCCTGATGCCTTCCAGGTCAATGCCGTGCTGGCCGCCCTGAAGGACCTGAAGCGGGAAATCAAGGACAAAGCTCCTGCCGGAACGGACAGCCGGCAGAGCGATTCCCGGCAGGAGGAAAGCCAGCCGGAGGGCGCTCATACGGAGCTGGCGGAGAGCCAGCCGCATTATAAGCCTGTCTGGGCGGACAGAAAGAAAAAGGAAAAGCCTGCTAAGGCGCAGCCTCAGGAGCAGGAGCCCCTGGAACGCGTAACGCCTGCCATAGGCCGGGAGCTGCGCGCCGACCAGATGCTGGTATACGATTCCGAGCTGGATGATATCGACTATACAGATGAGGAGGATTTGCCGGAGGCCAGGGATTATATGCCTATCCGGTTCCGGCGGTATGGCCGGGTCGGCGTTGCCGGAGGTATCCTTTATGCACTGTTCGTTATCAGTGTCAGCATCGTGCTGGCCTGTGCCGCCTGGATGATGGCGGCAGACGTGCTGGCGCTGAATAAGGAGGAGGTCTCCGCGGTGGTGACCATAGACGCCTATGAGCCCACCGATGAGGATACCCTCAACGAGGAAGGCAATGCAGTGAATGAGGATGGGGACGAGATACAGGTAGATATCGACCAGGTGGCCACGGTGCTGAAAAATGCCGGTATCATTGAGTACAAGTGGCTTTTTAAGCTATATTCCCAGTTTTCAAGCGCGGAGGCAAAGATAGACCCCGGTACCTACGATGTGTCCACAGATCTGGACTACCGGGCGCTCGTCACCACCATGCAGTTTGGCTCCGGTAGCCAGGAAGAAACCCGTGTGACCTTCCCGGAGGGATATACGCTCTCGCAGATCTTCGCGCTGCTGGAGGAGAACAACATCTGTAAGGTGGAGGATTTGGAGGAGGCTGCGGCCAATTACGATTTTGACTATGACTTCCTGGATGATCTGGAGCTGGGAGATGCCAGCCGTTTGGAGGGCTATCTGTTCCCGGATACCTATGACTTCTACCAGGGCGAGTCGGCTACGGTAGCTATCAACCGGTTCCTTCGCAATACCTCCAATAAGCTGACGGAGGAAATGGAGGAGCAGGCCGCTTCCATGGGCTATACCATGCATGAGATCATCATCATCGCCTCCCTGATCGAAAAGGAGGCCGGAAGCGACGAGGAGCGGGCCACCATCGTGTCTGTTATCTATAACCGTCTGAACGCGGGCTGGACCCTGGGGCTGGACAGCACCATCAACTATATCCTTGGCAGCAGCACCCTGGAGCTGACCAGCGACGACCTGCAGATAGACAGCCCCTATAACACCTATCTGTATTCCGGCCTGCCCGCCGGGCCTATATGCAATCCGGGCCTTGCGTCCATCGAGGCGGCGCTGAATCCGGAGAGCACGAACTACTGGTATTGGTACTCCTATGAAACGGACAGCGGCGAATGGGTCACGGAGTTTTTCACCAACAGCGACGATTTCAACGCTTTCGCAGAGGAGCATCCCTATTCCTGACGCATATAAAATCAGCCAATAACAAGAAACTTATGGATAAGAGGTAGGAACGAATGAGCAAGAAATACGGTGTAAACGAGCTGCGCGAGATGTTTTTGTCCTTCTTTGAGACAAAGGGACACCTTCGGCTGCCCAGCTTTTCGCTGATCCCCCAGCATGACCCGAGCCTGTTGCTGATAAATTCCGGCATGGCCCCCATGAAGCCCTATTTCACCGGCGAGCAGGAGCCGCCCCGGCATCGGGTCTGCACCTGCCAGAAGTGCATCCGCACGGGCGATATCGAGAACATCGGCAAGACTGCCCGTCATGGCACTTATTTCGAAATGTTGGGGAATTTCTCTTTCGGCGATTATTTCAAAAAGGAGGCCATCGCCTGGAGCTGGGAATTCCTGACGAGCCCGGAATGGGTGGGCCTTGACCCGGAGCGGCTCTATCCCTCCGTCTACCTGGACGATGATGAAGCCGCTGACATCTGGCATAACGACATCGGTATCCCCACAGAGCGCATCTTCCGCTTTGGCAAGGAGGATAACTTCTGGGAGCACGGCTCCGGCCCCTGCGGCCCCTGCTCGGAGATCTATTATGACCGCGGCCCGGAGTATGGCTGCGGCAAGCCCACCTGCACCGTGGGCTGTGATTGCGATCGCTATATGGAGGTCTGGAACAACGTCTTCTCCCAGTTCAATAACGACGGCCACGACAACTATACAGAGCTTGTGCAGAAGAACATCGACACCGGCATGGGTCTGGAGCGCCTGGCTGTGGTCTGCCAGGATGTGGATTCCCTGTTCGATGTGGACACGGTGATGAATATCACCAATGAGGTTTCCCGTCTGACCGGTGCCACCTATGGCCAGAGCCACAAGATGGATGTGTCCCTGCGGGTCATTACCGACCATATCCGTTCCGCCACCATGATGATATGCGACGGCGTCCTTCCCTCCAACGAGGGACGGGGTTATGTGCTGCGCCGTCTGCTGCGCCGGGCTGCCCGCCATGGTAAGCTCCTTGGGATGAATGAGCCGTTCCTCTACAAGGTCGTGGACATGGTCATTCATGAAAACGAGTGCGCTTATCCTGACCTGCGGGAGAAGCAGGCGTATATCACCAAGGTCGTCCGGGTGGAGGAGGAGAATTTCGCCAAGACCATCGACGCGGGCATGCACATCTTTGCCGATATGCTGAGCGGGCATCAGTCGGCTGGGCAGACGGTATTTTCCGGCGCGGACGCCTTCCGGCTGTATGATACATACGGCTTCCCCCTGGACATGACGGAGGATATGGCTGAGGAGACCGGTATGACTGTGGATGAGGCCGGCTTCCAGGACCTGATGGAGCAGCAGCGTCAGCGGGCGAGAGAGGCCCGGGGCGATATGAGCGAGGCGTGGCAGGGCCTTGACCTGGGCCTTGACAACACGCCCACGGAGTTTACCGGTTATGAAAAGACCGAGGACACAGGCGAGATTCTTGCCATGGTTCTGGCCGGAGAGCTGACCCATGAGATCGCCACCGGGGCGGAGGCCGTCCTGGTGCTGGATAGGACCCCCTTCTATGCGGAGATGGGCGGCCAGACCGCTGATCAGGGCATTATCAAAAACGGAGAGAATCTTTTCCGCGTCACGGACGTACAGAAAAACAAGGGCGGTAAATACCTTCATTCCGGCACGGTCATCTCCGGCGGCTTCTCCGTTGGGGATAAGGTGGAGACGGCATTGGATCTGGAACGCCGGAGTGCTATCCGCCGTGCTCACTCTGCCACCCACCTGCTGCAAAAGGCCTTGCAGAATGTCTTGGGTGACCATGTGCATCAGGCGGGCTCCTATGTGGAGGCGGACTATCTGCGCTTTGACTTCACCCATTTCTCCGCTGTGACGCCGGAGGAGCTGCGGCAGGTTGCCACCCAGGTGAATGATGAGATTCTGGCCGGTCTGAATGTGGATATACAGGAAATGCCTATCGATCAGGCACGGGAAAAGGGCGCTATGGCCTTGTTCGGAGAAAAATACGGCGATGTGGTCCGTGTGGTGGATATGGGCGGCTGGTCCATCGAGCTGTGCGGCGGCACCCATGTGGATAACACCGCCAAGATCGGCCCCTTCCGTATCGTCACGGAGAGCTCCATCGCCTCCGGCGTGCGCCGCATCGAGGCGGTCACCGGCAAGCTGTACCTGACCCAGGTGGAGGACAGCTATCACCTGCTGGCCAGGAGCGCGGCGATGGTGAAGGCCCAGCCTGCGGAGCTGGCGGACAAGCTGGCGGATATGCTGCAAAACGTCAAGAGCCTGCGGCAGAGTCTTGATAAGGTGCAGGATCAGCTGATGGCCGGCGAGGTGGAGAGGTTCCTGTTTGCCGCCAAGAACATTGGCGGGATAAGGGTCCTGACCACCACGCTCCCCAACGTCAGCGTAGATGAGCTGCGTCGTATGGGCGATATGCTCCGGGATAAGGAACCGGATTGCGTAGCCGTTTTTGCCGGTATCAACGGGGAGAAGCTGACCTTCCTGGCAGTCTGCGGCAAGAACGCCGTGGCCCGGGGCGTCAAGGCAGGGGATATCATCAAGGAGGTCTGCGCTGTGGCAGGCGGCCACGGCGGCGGTAAGGCCGAATCCGCCATGGGCGGCGGCAAGGATATCCTTATGACTGATAACGCGCTGGCCGTTGTGGACGATGTGGTGGCCAGCAAGCTGGGCATCTGATACAGAAAATCGGGAGGAAAAAACCTATGTCTATAGTCATCAACGCCGACCCTGACTGCCTGTTTTGCAATATCATAGAGGGAAAGATCCCCTCTACTAAGGTGTATGAGGACGATCACTGCTATGCCTTCCGGGATATCGCGCCTCAGGCGCCGACTCATATCCTGGTCATCCCCAAAGAGCATATCCCCTCCGCGGATGTGCTGGATGAGGGGAATTCCGCTGCGGCAGCCCACTGCCTGGAGGCTATTCCCAAAATAGCCAGGGCCGAGGGGCTTGAAAACGGTTATCGTATCATCTCCAACGTGGGACCGGACGCGGGGCAGACTGTGAAGCATCTGCACTTCCATATCCTGGGCGGCAGGCGGCTGCCGGACCAGATGGCGTAAGCGCTGTCGGTGCGAAAGCTGGCGTGGGCGGCCCTTGGTTTTGCTGCCGCTGTTGCTTTGGCGGAGTATGATATTCTGCCAGTATCGGGGCTGCCGTATATCGCGGCAGCCCTTGCTGTCATAGCTCTGGGGGCGCTGCTTCTTCGGGGCGTCCGCCGCCGGCGTGTGTTTATTCTGCTTTTGTCCGCCAGTGTGGGATTTTTGTGGTGGTGGGGCCACTATACTGTCCATATCGAGCCCTGTGAGGCTCTGGCGGGCCAGACGGCGGAGGTGACCGCGGTTGTGACGGACTACCCCCAGGAGGGGGACGGCTATATAAAGCTGGAGGTACGGATCACCGACGGCGCGCCCCGGGAGCGGGCGGTGCTGTATCTGTATTCCGGTGAGCTGCCGGAGCTGGTGCCGGGGGATGTTATCCAAACGGAGATAAAAATCACATCGGCGCTGATCCGGGGCGGAGAGCGGACGCGGACCTATACTGCCCAGAATCAGAATCTTTTGGGCTATATAAAGGGCGATGTGACCATGACGGGCCGTTCCGACTTGGCATGGCTGTACTTTCCCAGTGTGCTGTGCCAGCAGGTGAAGACCTTATGCGGCGAGATATTTCCCGCCGATACGGCGCCATTCATGACGGCGCTGCTGACAGGCGATACAACAGAGCTGAAAAATGACGGCGGCCATTATACCGCCATGCGGCTGTCAGGTGTGCTGCATATCGTGGCTGTCAGCGGGATGCACCTGTTTATACTGACGGCGTTTTGCCAGACCGTTTTGGGAAGGAGCCGCCGGGCCAGCATCTTGTGTATTCTGGTCATCGTACTGTTCACCCTGATGGCCGGATGCCGGCCTTCTATCGTCCGGGCGGCGGTCATGCAGACGATGCTGCTGCTGGCCCCCATTTTCGGGCGGGAGAACGACCCGCCTACCAGTCTGTCTGCGGCGCTGCTTTTGCTGCTGTTGATTAACCCGGCGGCGGTGGCCGGCGTGGGCCTGCAGCTCAGCTTCGCCTGTGTCGCAGGGCTTCTGCTTTTGAATCCGAGGCTGACGGCCTGGTGCCGGGGGCATCTGCCCATGAAAAACAGGCTGATACGGGCGACGGCGGAAAGCCTGGCATGCACCATCAGCGCTACGGCCTTTGCCCTGCCTCTGTCTGCCTGGTATTTTGGAACGGTGCCGCTGTTTTCACCGGCGGCGAATCTGCTGACTGTTTTGGCGGTGGAGATCTGCTTCGGCGCGGGGTATGTACTCTGCATCATCGGAGCGGTCCTGCCGGGACTTGCAGCGTTGCTGGGGTGGCTATTGAGCTGGCTGGCACGATGGTGCCTGCTGGTGTATGAGACCATAGCGGCCGTTCCCTTTGCCTGCCTGTATACGACGGACAACCGCGCCGCCATGTGGCTTCTGGGCGTGTATGGTCTGGTGATTTTATGGTATATTCTGAGGCGGCGCGGCATATATATCCGCTTTGGAATCCCGGCCAGCCTGTGCGTTATCGGGCTGTGTGCGGTGCTGCTGACGGGGGACGCATCCCTGTGGCAGCGCGGCGCCATGCTGACGGCGCTGGACGTGGGCCAGGGGGAGAGCGTCGCCCTGACGGATGAAACGGCAGCGGTGCTCATCGACTGCGGCGGCAGCGGTATGGATAATGCCGGGGATGTGGCGGCAGATCACCTTTTGAGCCGGGGCCGATCCAGGGTGGATGTGCTGATTCTGACCCATCTGCATGAGGATCATACCAACGGCGTGGAGGAGCTTTTATATCGGATGACAGTGAGCTATCTTATCTATCCGGCCGATGCGGAGGATGGGGACGATACGCTGACGGATATTCTGACTCTGGCGGAGAGCCAGGGGACCCAGATCGTGGCGCTGACCTCGGCCTGCACCGCCCAGGTGGGAGATATGACGCTGACAATGTATCTGCCGCAGGCCGGCAGTGATGAAAACGAGAGAGGCATCGTTGTTCTGGCGGAGGCAGGCAGCGGCAGCGCGCTTATCATGGGAGATGCGGGAGAGGATGCGGAGCTGGCCATGTTGGAGCAGGGCGCCGTACCGGACGTAGATGTGCTGGTGGTGGGCCACCACGGGTCCAAGACCGCCTCCAATCCTTTGTTCCTTCGGGCGGCCCAGGCGGAGACGGCGGTCATCTCGGTGGGCTATAACTCTTATGATCTGCCGGCGGAGGAGATACTGGACCGGCTGTCGGCCTATTGCCCCGCCGTTTTGCGGACAGATGAGGCGGGAAGCGTGACCATCGCCATGACAGAGGAGGATGAAAATGGCTAAAGTGGAAAAGGGCGGCGCGGACTACAGCATGGAGCTGAAGCGTCTGCGGAGCGAGGGCCCGGCGCGGGTATACATCCTTCGGGGCGAGGAGGACTATCTGCGGGACAGCTTCCTGGGAGAACTGAAAAAGCATTGCCTGGAGCCGGATACAGAGGCGTTCAATCACCACCGCCTGCAGGGTCCGGCGCTGGATATGGCTCAGCTGACAGAGAGCGTGGAGGCCATGCCCTTCATGGGGGAGCGCACGCTGGTGGAGGTGCGGGATTTTGATGTGAACAAGACCTCCGCCTACGACCCGGAACGGCTGAAGGGCCTTTTGTCCGACGTGCCGGAATGGGCCACGGTGGTGTTCCTCTTTGGCCCGGAATACAGCCCTGACAGCCGCCTGAGCGCGGTGAAGGCTATGAAAAAAGCAGGGCCTGACCTGTCGTTTTCAAGTCCGAAGGAAAGTGAGCTTATTCACTGGGTTGTCCGCCGCGTGGAGAGTCAGGGAAAAAGCATAGAGGGAGCCGACGCAAGGTATCTTATCTGGGTGTGCGGGGCCAGGATGAATACCCTGATACCGGAGATCATTAAAATCGCAGGCTATGCTCAGGGAGAATACATCACAAAGCAGGATATCGACGCTGTCGCCCGCCGCGCTCCGGAGACCACCATCTTCAACCTGACAGACGCTCTGGGCAGCCGGGCCTATGACAAGGCGGCGGGACTGATGGCCGATCTTCTGGCTGACCGGGACGAGCCGCCCCAAAAGCAGATCGCTATGGTCAGCGAGCAATTCCGGCGGCTGTATGTGGCCCGTGTAGCTGCGGACAGCGGCAGGGGAGAGGACTATATTACCACCTGCATCCCGGAGCTGGCCGGACGCTCTTATCCCTTGCGCCTGCTGAAAAGCGCCTGTAAAAACTATTCCCAGGAGCGGCTGGCCAGGGCGGTCAGCCTTTGCGCCTGGTGCGATTACCGCATGAAGGACACCGGCGGCGAGCCGGAGACGCTGATGAAGGAGCTGCTGGCGCAGCTCGCCATGGACCGCTCATGATACGGATACGGGAGGCCATTGTAGTGGAGGGCCGGTATGACAGAGCGGCCCTGGCTCAGGTGGTGGATACGGTGATCGTGGAGACGGAGGGCTTCGGTATTTTTTCCGATGAGGAAAAGCTGGCTCTCCTGCGCCGTCTGGCCAGCGCCAGGGGACTGGTGGTGCTGACGGACGGAGACGGCGGCGGCTTTGTCATCCGGAACTTTCTCAGGGGCGCTATAGACCCTGCTCTTGTGAAGCACGCCTATGTGCCGGATATTTACGGCAAGGAACGGCGAAAAAAAGCCCCCTCCAAGGAGGGGAAGCTGGGCGTGGAGGGTATGAGCCGGGATATTCTGGAGCAGGCCCTTCGCCGCGCCGGCGTCACAGTGCTGGACGAGGCGCAGGAACAGGAGGCAGCAAAAACGCCTGTCACAAAGGCGGAGCTGTATGCCTGGGGGTTTTCCGGCCGCCCGGACAGCGCCGCCCGCCGCAGGAGCCTGTTAAGAGCGCTGGGCCTGCCGGAGAGGATGACAGCGAACGCCATGCTGGAGGCGCTGAATATCCTGTCCTCCCGGGAGGAGATAGCAGCTATCGCGGCTGGGATTCCAGAATAATGAGCGCGATGCCTGTCAGAAGCAGAACGCCCGCCGGGGTATCCGCCATCTCCTGGGCCAGACGATAGAGATGAAAATTGGCGGCGCATGGCTCTCCGGCAAACAGGCATATCGCAAACGCGGCGAATACCATGGCGCAGCACAGGGCCAGAATGATGCGCACGGCCAGAAGCCCTGCCGGGGATATACGCTTGAAGCTATGTAAAAAACGTTTCATGCTCCTATCATACAGAAAAGGAGCTGCCGCCGCAAGGCACAAATTTTTCCCGCTCTGCCAGCTACAGGTGGGCGACATAATATTTTTGTGGCAATATGTTGCGATGTGTGGTATACTGACTTCCGATATTTGGTAGAGCTTATTTTTTAAAATTATGGGAGGGTTCATCATGAAGTGTCCCCATTGCGGTTATGCGGAGAGCAAGGTCATCGATTCCCGGCCGGCGGACGAGGGCAGCACCATCCGCCGCCGGCGGGAGTGCCTGATGTGCGCCAAGCGCTTTACTACCTATGAAAAGATCGAGCGCATGCCTTTGGTGGTGGTGAAGCGGGACGGCAGCCGCCAGACATTTGATCGCGTGAAGGTCATAAACGGTATGGTTCGGGCCTGCGAGAAGCGGCCTGTCCCTCTGAGTCAGCTGGAGGCCATCGCGGATTCCGTGGAGGCAGAGCTGCAAAACGCTCTGGAGCGGGAGATCACGACCGCGGAGATCGGGGAGATGATCATGAAGCGCCTGAAGGACCTGGACGAGGTGGCCTATGTCCGTTTTGCTTCGGTTTACAGACAGTTCAAGGACTTGAACACATTCATGGAGGAGCTGACAAAGCTCCTGGGCGATAAGCAGGGAGACGACACGCAGAGCTGAGCTTATTTTCTCTCTTTGGGGGCCAGAAAAATGCCCCCCGCCATGTCCGCTGTCATCATATAGACCTGGTGGGGGCCCTTCAGACCCTGTCCCTTCAGCTGGGCGTTGAGCCAGTTCATGTCCCGTCCCAGAATGCGTAGATTGTTCTCCATGACACGTCCGTTGTTGATAACGATCACGGGGTAGCCCGTGTCCTCCTGGGTCAGATTCATCTGCCCGGCGGTCACAGGCCGGTTTTCCGGGGCCAGGATTACATTCAGACGCCCGTCCGTTTCCAGAATGGCGTAGTCTACGGCGTTCATGTCCAGCACGCCCTCGTTTCGCAGCGCCTCGGCCAGCTCGTCCGGCGTAAAGCGATTGCGGCGCATCTGTCCCTGATCGATGCGCCCGTGAACGATGAGCAGCGCGGGCTGCCCTGCCAGCAATGCGCGGCATTTTACGCTTTTTGTCATCATAAATGACAATATCAGCTCCATGCCCAGAAGCGTGACCACAGGAACAATACCATACCATAGTGGCTTTTCCGGATCGGTGATGGGCGTGGAGGCCACCTGGGACACCAGCACGGTGACGATGAGCTCCGAAAGCTCCAGGTCGCCGAGCTGCCGCTTTCCCATCAGACGAAGAAGCAGTATCAGTATGCCGTATATGATCACGGCGTTTATGAAGATTTTCAACATGATCAGCATGCTCTTAGTATGCCAATTCAGGCCGGTTCTATGAGCGGAATGCTGGTTTAGAGGAGGATATATTTTGGGGAAATATTTTGGAACGGACGGCTTTCGCGGAGAGGCGAACGTAGATCTGAATCCCGTTCATGCCTTCCATATTGGGCGCTATCTGGGCTGGTATTACGGCAGGGAGCACAAGGCCCGTATCGTGATCGGCAAGGATACCCGCCGCAGCAGCTATATGTATGAAAACGCCCTGGCCTCCGGCATTGTGGCCTCCGGAGCGGACGCCTATCTGCTGCACGTCACCACCACGCCCTGCGTATCCTATATTGCCAGGATGGAGGAATTCGACTGCGGCGTCATGATATCCGCCAGCCACAACCCCTTTTATGATAATGGCATCAAGCTGATAAACGGTGAAGGGGAGAAAATGGATGACGCCCTTCAGGATGAGATAGAGCGCTATATCGACGGCCTTGTGCCGGAGCTGCCCTATGCCCTGCGGGAAAATATAGGCTGTATCGTGGATTATTATGCCGGCCGCAGCCGGTATATCGGTTATCTGACCGGTATTTCCGACCGGCCCTTTGAGGACCGGCGGATCGTTCTGGATTGTGCCAACGGCAGCACCTGGATGATCGCAGAGGCGGTATTCAAGGCCCTGGGGGCTAAGGCGCAGGTGCTCAACGCCCATCCGGACGGGACAAATATCAATAACGGCTGCGGGTCCACCCATATCGAGGGGTTGCAGGCCTATGTCCGGGACAATCATGTGGATTGCGGCTTTGCTTTTGACGGGGACGGCGACCGCTGCCTGGCTGTAGATGAGCGGGGACAGGTGGTGAACGGGGACAAGATCATGTATCTCTGCGCCCGCTATCTGAAGGATAACGGTCAGCTTCCCTCCAATACGGTCGTTACCACGGTCATGTCGAATCTGGGGCTGTATAAGGCGCTGGATGCGGCAGGCATCGGCTACGAAAAGACTGCCGTGGGGGACCGCTATGTCTATGAAAATATGAAGGCCAATGACCACCTCATTGGCGGTGAGCAGTCCGGACATATCATCTTCCGCAAGTATGCCCGTTCCGGAGACGGTATCATCACGGCCATCATGGTCATACGCGTCATGACGGAGACCCGGCTTCCTCTGTCCTGTCTGGCGGCGGATGTAGCCACCTATCCTCAGGTGCTGAAAAACGTGGTCGTAACGGACAAGGACGCAGTCCTGGCTGATGAGCGTGTAAGGGCTGAGGTGGCCGCCGTGGAGCAGGAGCTGGGAGACGATGGGCGTGTCCTTCTTCGCAAGAGCGGGACGGAGCCTGTCCTCCGGGTCATGGCGGAGGCCGGAACGCCGGAGACCTGCGAGGCGGCTGTAGACCGCATCATCGCGGCAATGCAGGAGATCGGCTGCCTTATCGAGGTGAGGGCATGATCACTGTCAGAGAGCTGTTTTCACTGGAGCATACAGCGGCGGCGCCCCTGCTGGAGAGCGTGGTATACCCATGGGAGGCCCTGGCGGGCATCGGAGAGCTCATCCTCTCCCTGGGAGCGGCCCTCCCTGAGGAGGAATACGACCACCCGGCAGAGGATGTATGGATTGCCAAGGATGCGCAGGTGTTCCCCTCTGCCTATATCCACGGTCCCTGCATTATTGGACATAGAACAGAGGTGCGCCAGTGCGCCTTTATCCGGGGCAGCGCCCTGGTGGGGAATGACTGCGTGGTGGGAAACTCTACGGAGCTGAAAAACGTCATTTTGTTTGACGGTGTGCAGGTCCCTCATTATAACTATGTAGGGGATTCCATCCTGGGCTACAAGGCCCATATGGGCGCCGGGAGCATCACCTCCAATGTGAAAAGCGACAAAACACTGGTCGTTATTCCGGAAGGAACAGTCCGTCATGAGACTGGCCGGAAAAAGGTGGGCGCCATGCTGGGCGACCATGTAGAGGTGGGCTGCAACAGCGTTCTGAACCCCGGCACGGTCATCGGCCGAGGCAGCAGCGTCTACCCCCTGTCCTCCGTCCGTGGGGTAGTGCCGGCGGGGCATATCTACAAGGACAGAGATCATATCGTTCCCAGAGTATAAAAAGTGCCGGACTGTGCTGACAGTCCGGCTTTTTCATCAGCCGTTAGCGGCTGCGCTGGGCGCTGTATTCAGGTTCTGAATGGCCGAGCGGTAATCCTCGGCGGCGTCGATGCTGTCGGGTGGGAAAAACTCCTCCACAGGGAAACGGATGCGGGAGAACATGGAACAGGGATCGTCCTCTGTGCCGGAGATGCACTCCTTATCCGGCAGACAGTAGTCGTGTACCGGCACTACAAGCTGGGTATCCCGCTCCAGCCGGATGATGGAAAACTGTCCCAGGGTGGTCAGCAGCATGCGGGAGCCGTCGGCCAGAACAAGCTCCTCCCCGAAATGGGCCAGGATGCTTGCCGGAATGTCCCGCACATCGGCGGCCAGTCCCGTAGGACAGGCGTCCACTAGCTTCATGTTCAGTGCGATGGGGTTCACGCACTCCACCACGGCCACCGGCTGAGTGGCGCTGTCTGCGAAGGTGCCGTCAGAGCTGTAGACCTTGGCGGAGCCCTCGCTGCCGAACAGCATGACCCGTTTGTTGAATACGCACAGGCCCTGCACCTGATTTTCTCCCGGAAATGTCTGGCCTGTCACCTCGTAGAAATAGGTCACATCCACAGTGAAGTAGCCCCGGTTGAAGCTTATCTCATCCACGTCCACATCTGCATACAGCAGCGTGGCCGAGGTGGGCCGCACGCTGAAGGCGCTCTCTATGTATGGCTGAGAGCTGGCAGTGGGATATACCCGCAGATCCTCCACACAGTCCTTATCGCGGCAGCTGTCATAAATTTTCCGTGTATGGATGCACACGGCTTCCGTGCATTCCTGGCTGTCCGCCATGTTGATACCTCCTTTTCGTATTTGCCGGGGGAGTCCCGGCGTTCATTACAGTCTATGCGGCGGGCGGAGGAATGTGAAGTTTTCCTGTACGGGCCTTGAAAAATGTGGTATGATAGGCGCAGGATAATTGGGAAAAGGAAGGGGACAGCTATGGAAAACCTGGGCTTTATCCGGGATAAGCTGGACATAAAAATACTTATATTGTTTATACTTGAGAAGCTGCCCGGCCCGGTGGAGCCGCTGGTGCTGTCAGACCTGACGCTGCTGGATGGAGGCTTCACCTGGTTTGATTATACGGATTGTCTGGCGGATTTGGTAAAGACCGGCCATATCTCCGAGGCGGACGGAAAATACGAGATCACCGAAAAAGGCCGCCGGAACGTGAACACCGTTGCGTCCAGCCTGCCTTATTCCGTGCGGGCCAAGGCCGAACGTCTGACGGCCCCTGTGGCTGCCGCTATGAGCCGCAGCAGCATGATCGAGACCGCCTCCGAGCCGGGCGCCAATGGGGGCAAAACCGTTAGCTTGCGCCTTTCAGACGGCATGGGAGAGATCATTTCCATGCGCCTGGCGGTGCCGGATGAGGCGCAGGCCCAGCGGATGGAATCGCTGTTCCGCGACCGTGCGGAGGAAATTTATAACCGCATCCTCCAGATATTCCTCGAACCGGAGGATGAGGAAGAATAAATAAACGCAGCTGAGCCGTGCCGGAGCATCCATCCGGCGCGGCTCAGTTTTGCATTCTGGTAATAAGCATTATCCGATCCGGTGCATAGAATGGGATATCACCAGGAAAGGAATGAGCATTATTGGAAATATACATGGTAAAAAGCGGGGACACCCTTTACAACATCGCCCGGCGGTATTCTGTGTCCGTGGACGATATCGTCTATGCAAACCAGCTTGCGGACCCATCGGTGCTGTCGGTAGGGCAGGCGCTTATCATCCCGAAGGAGCAGCGCACGCATATTGTCCGCCGGGGGCAGACGCTGTATTCTATCGCCCAAAGCTATGGCATAGATGTAAAGCGCCTGATTGCCGCCAATCCATCTATTGACCCGAATCGCATCTATCCGGGGCAGAGCATCATTATACCGGCAGCGGGGCAGAGCCTGAGGAATGGCTACATAACCGACGCGGCTGACAGCACCCTGTCCGCGCAGCTTCCCTATCTGACATTTCTCTCGCCCTTTTCCTATCGAACGGATACGGCGGGAGGCCTGACGCAGACCTTCAGCGTTGACACAGATCTGTCCGAGGAGGAGAGAACGGCGAATCTGCTGACCATTACGAATCTGAAGGCTCAGGGGGGCTTTTCCAGTGATATAGCCCATGCGGTTCTGACAAATC
Source organism: Oscillospiraceae bacterium (assembly GCA_021203045.1). Classification (GTDB taxonomy): domain Bacteria; phylum Bacillota; class Clostridia; order Oscillospirales; family Oscillospiraceae; genus CAJOIG01. The sequence continues at coordinate 15,317 of JAJQBY010000017.1, forward strand.
AGACAGTGCAGGATGCCTTTTTGGAGAATGTAGAGGATAAGCTGGCTCAGGGCGGCTGGTATGGGATCAACATGGATTTCGAGTATATTTATCAGTTTGACCGGGACAGCTATAACCAGTTTATTGCCCGGCTGACAGAGCGGCTGCACGCCCTGGGATATATCGTGGTGACGGCCCTGGCTCCCAAAATATCTGACAGCCAGCAGGGGCTTTTATATACGGCTCACGACTATGCCTATCACGGACAGACAGTGGATTATGTGGTGCTGATGACCTATGAGTGGGGCTATACCTACGGCCCGGCTATGGCGGTGGCGCCAATCGACAAAGTGCGGCAGGTGCTGGACTACGCGGTATCTGTCGTGCCGGCAGGGAAAATACTGCTGGGAGTGCCAAATTATGGCTATGATTGGACGCTGCCCTTTGTCCAGGGCTCGGCGGCAAAGCCATTGACCAATGTGGGAGCTGTGACACTGGCAGGACAGGTGGGGGCGGCCATCCAGTTTGATGAGACGGCCCGATCGCCCTTTTTCCTCTATTATGACGGGGACGGCGCACAGCATGAGGTCTGGTTCGAGGATGCCCGCAGTCTTCAGGCCAAGTATGCGCTGGTCAACGAATACGGTCTGGCCGGCGTGAGCTTCTGGAATCTGAATAATCTGTTCCGTGCCAATTTTTTGGTTTTGGGTTCCATGTTCAGCGTGGAAAAGGTCATATGACAGGAACAGCAAAGGTGCGGTCTCAAAAGCCGCACCTTTGCTGTATCAAGCTTTTATCGGATGAAATTGGTGGCTACGCGGGGTTCCTTTTCCGGCAGGCCGAAGGTTTCCCGGCCCAGGGCGATAGATTTTATCAGGAAAGCCATGTTTCGGCCCAGGGCACGCATGACCTGGAGGCCCTCCTGGTCCTTTTCCACATCCTCTGCCGTGAAGCCGTGAACGCTGTTCCAGTACTGGCTGGACGCCACCGGCATACCGGAGATGGTGAAGTATTTGTTCAGCTCATCGAAGGTAGAGGAGCAGCCGCCCCGGCGTGCGGAGACCACAGCCGCGCCCACCTTCATGGTCTTATCAAAGTCAGTGGAATAAAACAGCCGGCCAAGGAAGGAGACCAGTGTTCCGTTGGCGGAGGCATAGTATACGGGGGAGCCTATGACCAGACCGTCACACTGGGCGAACAGCTCAGCGGCCTCGTTCACGGCATCATCAAAAACACAGCGGCCCGTTTTTGCGCAGCCTCCGCAGGCGATACAGCCCCGGATGCTCTGATTTCCTACCTGGATGGTAACAGCCTCAATGCCCTGCTGCTCAAGGGTATCCGCTACCTCGCGCAGGGCTCTGGCGGTGCAGCCGTTTCCGTGGGGGCTGCCGTTTATCAGTAATACCTTCATACGTCTATCTCCTTATATGATTTCTCCCGCGCATCAAACGGGAGTGGGTTTGTGTTTTATAGAGCCGGGAGCCCGGCCTCAAAGGAAATGTCCCGGCAGGGGATTTTATCCCAGGAGAACAGGCTGATCAGCTCTCCGGCGGCCACCGGCTCCGGCTTTGGGATAAGACCGGCAGTATAGGCCAGCAGGCCGGTCAGCGCCTCTGGTGAACAGGTCTGGCGCAGTACCTGGGTGCTGAGGCTTCCCAGACGCTTGGAGAGCTTCCCTTCCTGGGATACCAGCAGCGGTCCGTGGCAGTAGGAGGGAGGCACGCCGCCCAGGGCTCGGATGAGCCATGCCTGCCGGGGCGCGGAGGAAAGCAGATCGTGTCCCCGCACTACGCGGGTCACGCCCATGGCCATATCGTCTACGCTGACGGCCAGCTGATAGGCAAAGACCCCGTCCGCCCGGCGGATGATGAAATCGCCTGTGTCCTTCTGAAGATTTTGAGAAAAAGTACCATAGTGCCCGTCGGTAACCGTCATGATTTGGTCCGGGGTCTTTATCCTCCATGCGGGACGGCGGCCGGACATTTCCAGCTCAGCCTTCTGCGCGGCGGTCAGATGCCGGCAGGGACAGCCGGGCTCCCAGTGCTCCTCTCCGGGATGGGGCGCAGAGGCGGCCAGACGCTGCGCACGGCTGCAATAGCAGGGGTAGACAAGGCCCTGTCGCTCCAGCGTGTGAAACGCTTCCTCATATAGAGCTGTCCGCCGGCTTTGGCTATAGGACGGCTCCGGCCAGCCCTCGTCCCAGTCCAGGCCGAGCCAGCGCAGATCGTCTGCCAGGGCCCGGGCATATTCCGGCTTGGAGCGGGCAGGGTCCAGATCCTCCATGCGGAATATCATCCGTCCCCCGAGAGCGCGGATATCCAGCCATGCCAGCAGCATGGAAAGCAGGTTTCCCATGTGCATATACCCCGATGGGCTTGGGGCGAAGCGCCCTGTCTCTATCGTTTCCATGAGATTATTATAACGCGGCTGGAGGGGATTGGGAAGGGGGCTCGCCCTCATTTTTCCTCCGGGCAGTCCATCTGAAAAACAGATAGCCGCACATGATGCCGATTGTGTTCATGATGATGTCGTCCACATCAAAGCTGCCCAGCCTGGTCACAAGCTGAAACAGCTCGATGAACACGATGCTGGCAACGCCGACGCCGAATATCTTTGCCGCCGAATCCAGTTTATCGTATGCCTTGGGCAGTAAAAAACCGAAGGGGATGAAGGGAATGAAATTTCCCAGAAGATTATAAATCGCCCATCCGGTGTGGAGAAGCCGCAGCTGAATGGATATAGTCCGAAGGGGTATCAAGTTATAATTGATGATGCCCGGCTGCGAGGCCTGTTCTATCCTGGCGGCCAGCTCCGCGAAGGAGCCTCTGAATTTAATGACCACCAGCACGATCAGTGCCGTCAGATATATCCACCATATGAGCCGCCATAGCTTGCGTTTCGTCATATAAGCCACTCCTGATCTTGATAAGCCGCTCCATTATACTCCTTCAAAGGGAAATATGAAAGGAAAACAGACCTGACCGGCGTCAAGTATTGATAGAAAAAACGATAAAAATTCTGGACTCCACATTTCTGCGAAGTCCAGACTCTTTTAAGCTGATAGCATTACAGATGAGGCAATGTCCGGTTGGACATTACATCACATCAGGTTCAGAATCAGGGTCAGCAGCACGAAGGCGATTGCCACCCACTTGGTCATTTTTGCCAGCTTGGCGTCCCAGGTCTTGGCCTTGGTCTTGGTCATAAAGGTATCCGCGCCGCCGGCGATGGCGCCGGAAAGGCCGGAGCGCTTGCCGCTCTGGAACAGAATGACTACGACCAGGAAGATACCGGCGATAAGCTGCAATATAGTCAAAGCAAGAGTCATTTTTTGAACCCACCTCTTTAAAATTTCACCAGGAAAGTATATCATACCTGTCCAGGTAAAGCAAGTCTTTTTTTCTTATTAAAAGGAATTTTGCGGATTTTTTGGAGTACCGCTCCCACTTATGAAACGGAAGCGGTCGATTTTGTAAGGGGAGCCAGGGCCTTTCTGAATTTGAAGTGAAACAGTATGACGGTAAAGGTTACAGCCAGGGTGTCTGCGGCCGGCTCGGCCAGATAAACGGCCAGGGCGGGATTGGTGGGGAATAGATGAGGCATCAGATAGATGAAGGGCAACAGCAATACGAATTTCCGCATGACGGCTACGACGATGGATTCCTTTGCCATACCCAGGGAGGTGAAGGCCATCTGACAGACTGTCTGGATACTGAGAAGAAACATCACCGCGAGATAAATGCGCAGAGCGGTGCTTGTATAGGCGACCAGCGCCGTGTCAGAGGTGAAGAGCCGGGCAAAGACTCCGGGAAACAGCATAACGCACAGCCAAAGGACAGCGGCGTAGATCACGCTGGCTTTCAGCAGAAGACGATAGGTGGCCTGCACCCGTGTCCCATCTCCTGCGCCGTAGTTATAACTCATGATGGGCTGCGCTCCCTGGCCGAAGCCCTGGAGGGGCATCATGGCGAACTGCATTACGCTGGTCAGAATGGTCATGGCCCCCACGGCCATATCGCCGCCGTATTTCAGCAGAGAGGCGTTGAAGCAGATGGAGATGATGCTCTCGCTGGCCTGCATGATAAAGGTGGCCAACCCCAGAGCCATGCAGGGGCATATGACGGAGGCCCGAAGCGGCAGGTTTTCCCTCTTGATTTTCAGGACGGTCTTTTTTCCCAGCAGAAAGGACATTACCCACAGGAAGGAGGCTCCCTGAGAAATGACCGTCGCCAGTGCCGCGCCCCGGACGCCCATACCCAGGACATAGATGAAAACAGGGTCGAGGATAATATTGCACACAGCCCCGATGGTGACGGACAGCATGCTGATCCTGGTGAAGCCCTGGGCGGTGATGAAGGCGTTCATCCCCAGCGTTAGCTCCACAAAGAGGGTCCCGGCGGCATAGATATTCATATAGGCGGCGGCATATTCGATGGTGGCCTCGCTGGCCCCGAAGGCCAGCAGCATGGGCCGGCCAAGGGTCAGCAGAACGGCTGTCAGTATCAGGGAGATAATGACCTGCATGGAAAAGCAGTTTCCCAATATTTTCTCCGCCGCAGCGCAGTCTCCCTTGCCCATAGAAATGGAGGCTCTTGGCGCGCCGCCGTAGCCCACCAGACAGGCGAAGGCGGAGACCACCATGATGAGCGGCATGCAGACCCCCACTCCGGTCAGAGCCAGCGCCCCCGTGTCCGGGATGTGACCGATGTATACCCGATCCACGATGTTATAGAGCATGTTGATAAGCTGGGCTGCCACCGTCGGCAGGGCCAGCCTGAACAGCAGCCGTCCGATCGGCTCTGTACCGAGAAAGCTCTTTTCCTGTTCCCCGTTCAAATCGAACGCCTCCAAGAAGTGATTTATTTCCTGTAAATTATAGCACGAAGCCGGGAAAAAGCAATCATGGACAGGGAGCGGCGGTCAGTGTTATAATAATCAAAATCGCTGGCAAAGCGAATATTGAAGCGGGAGGAAAGCGGATATGACGATGACTCGGGTGTCTGTTGTCCGCTGCGGGAGCTATGACCCGGCGGTGTGCCGGCAGTCGCTTCTGGAGGTGCTTGAGCCCATCGGCGGGCTTGATTTTATAAAGCCCGGCATGCGGGTGGGGGTAAAGGCCAATCTGGTGGCGTTTCTGAAGCCGGAGGCGGCGGCCACCACCCATCCGGCGCTGCTGTCCGCGCTGACAGAGCTTATCCGGGAGAGGGGCGCCTCTGTCGTTATCGGGGATAGCCCCGGCGGGCTGTATACGGCAGCCTATGTGAAAAACGTCTACCGGGCCACGGGGATGTATGAGACAGAGGCGGCAGGGGCGGAGCTGAATATGGACTTCGGCCAGAAGCAGGCGGATTTTCCGGCGGCACGAGTGGCGAAGACCTTTCAGTACACCTCCTGGCTGGATGACTGCGATGTGCTGATTGATTTCTGTAAGCTGAAAAGCCATGGCATGATGGGCCTTTCCGCTGCGGCAAAGAATATGTTCGGCGCTGTTCCCGGAACGATCAAGCCGGAATATCACTATAAATATCCGGACCCGGTGGATTTTGCCCGGATGATCGTGGATCTGGACGAATATTTCCGGCCGGCTCTGTCCATTGTGGACGGCGTAGTGGGGATGGACGGCAACGGCCCTACAGCGGGAGACCCAAAGCCTATGGGGCTGCTCCTGGCCTCGGCTTCTCCCCATGCCGTCGATCTGGCCTGTGCTCATATTATCGGTCTGCGGCGGGAGGATGTGCCGACGCTGGAGGCCGCCTATGAACGGGGCCTGATCCCCGCCCGGTGGCAGGAGCTGGATATTGCGGGAGACCTGGAGTCCATGGTTGTGCCGGATTTCAATAATGTGCGGACGAAAAGCGACATTCTCTTTTGGAACGAGAGCCGCGGCCCGGTGAAAAAGCTGGCGGGGAAATTTGTCCGGCGGTGCCTGAGCGCCATTCCCAGGGTGACAGCCGAGCAGTGCGTTGGCTGCGGCAAGTGCGCCGAGATATGTCCGGCCAAGGCCATCGCCATACGGGATAAGCTGCCCCATATTGACCGGCGGGCGTGTATCCACTGCTTCTGCTGTCAGGAATTTTGTCCCAAGGGGGCTATGAAGGTATACCGGCCGGTCGTGGCCCGGCTGCTGAACCGATAAGGAGGAGAGATATATGTATTTTGACACCCATGCTCATTATGATGACAGCTGGTTCGACGAGGACCGGGAGGAGGTGCTCCGCGCATTGCCGGAGGCGGGAGTGAGCCTGGTGGTGAACTGCGGCTGTGACGAGCAGTCCAGCCAGGCTGCGGTCGAGCTGGCCCATCGGTATGATTTTATATATGCGGCGGTGGGCTGGCATCCCCATGATGTAAAGACCTGGGATGATACCAGCGCCGACAAGCTCCGCCGCTGGGCGGAGGACCCCAAGGTAGTAGCCATCGGGGAGATTGGCCTGGATTATCACTATGACCTGGAGTGGAAGGAGCTGCAGCACGAGATTCTGGAAAAGCAGCTCTGCATTGCGGAGGAGCTTGCCCTGCCGGTTATCATCCATGACAGGGAGGCCCACGGGGACTGTATGAACATCCTGCGCCGCCATCCCGGGCTGTTGGGAGAATTCCACTGTTATTCTGGCAGCGCGGAAATGGCGAAGGAGATTTTGGGCTGGGGCTGGTATCTGGGTTTTAACGGCTCCATCACCATGCAGGATGCGCGCCGCGCGCTGGAAACGCTGGTCATGATGCCAAGCGACCGTATGCTCCTGGAGACCGACTGTCCCTATCTGGCTCCTCTGCCTCGGATAAACGGCCGCCGCAACGACTCCCGCCGCCTTTCCCAGGTGGCTCAGAAAATGGCGGAGACATTGAAGACTACGCCTGAGCTGGTGGCCCAGGTGTGCATGGAAAACGGCAAACGCTTTTTCGGAATAGCTTGAACCACAGCGTCCCGACGGGGCGGTGCAGAAAAGGGTCCATATGAGCGGGACAGGACATCCCGGCTTATATGGACCCTTTGCGTATTCATTCTGATGGGGGGAGAGAGGCTACCGGACTGCCTGGAAGCCCTTTTCCAGGTCGGCGATGATATCGTCGATATGCTCCGTACCGATAGACAGGCGAATGGTGTTGGGCTTGATGCCCTGATCCAGCAGTTCCTCGGCGGAGAGCTGGGAGTGCGTTGTAGTGGCCGGATGGATAACCAGACTCTTTACATCGGCCACATTTGCCAGCAGGGAGAAGATCTCCAGATTATCGATGAATTTATGGGCTTCCTCTTGGCCGCCTTTGATATCAAAGGTGAAGATTGAACCACCGCCGTTGGGGAAATACTTTTCATACAGGTCGTGCTGGGGATGATCGGGCAGAGAGGGGTGATTGACATGCTCCACCTGCGGATGGCCGGCCAGGTATTCCACTACCTTTTTGGTGTTTTCTGCGTGGCGGTCCAACCGGAGCGACAGAGTTTCCACTCCCTGGAGCAGCAGAAAGGCATTGAAGGGGGAGAGCGTAGCGCCGGTATCCCGCAGCAGGATAGCACGGATATAGGTGACGAAGGCGGCGGGACCGGCGGCATCCACAAAGGATACGCCGTGATAGCTGGGGTTAGCCTCGGCGATAGGGGCATAATTGCCGCTGTCCTTCCAGTCGAATTTGCCGCTGTCCACAATCACGCCGCCCAGCGTGGTTCCGTGGCCGCCCAGGAACTTGGTGGCGGAGTGTACTACGATATCTGCTCCGTGCTCAATAGGGCGGATGAGGTAGGGCGTGCCAAAGGTGTTGTCGATGACCAGAGGCAGCCCGTGCCTGTGGGCGATGGCGGCTACTGCGTCAATGTCGGGAATGTCCGAATTGGGGTTTCCAAGAGTCTCGATGAAAATGGCCCGGGTATTATCCTGGATGGCGTTTTCCACCTCGGTCAAGTCATGGATATCTACGAAGGTGGTGGTGATGCCGTATAAAGGAAGCGTATGGGCCAGCAGGTTGTAGCTGCCGCCATAGATGGTCTTTTGGGCGACGATATGTCCGCCGGCTTGGGCCAGGGCTTGTATGGTATAGGTGATAGCCGCCGCACCGGAGGCGGTAGCCAGCGCTGCCACACCGCCCTCCAGGGCTGCGATGCGCTTTTCGAATACATCCTGGGTAGAGTTCGTCAGCCGACCGTAGATATTGCCGGCATCGGTTAGACCAAATCGTGCGGCGGCGTGAGCGGAGTTGTGGAATACATAGGAGGTGGTCTGATAGATGGGCACTGCGCGGGAATCAGTTGCGGGATCAGGCTGCTCCTGACCGACATGAAGCTGGAGAGTCTCGAATTTATAATTGCTCATGGAGAATACCTCTTTTCTTAAAGATTGGAAGAACGTTCGATAATGATATCAGTTTTCCGTGCTGACGACACCGCCTTCGACTACCAGAGTTTCCTCATAGTCCAGACCATAGGTGTCTGCCAGTGTGGCCTCATAGTCGGCATGGAAAAATTGCTCCTCACCCAGCGCCTCGATCTCCTCATTGAGCCAGTCCAGCAGGGTGCTGTTGCCCTGTGTTACGGCAGGGGCAATGGTATCCTGGCTGCCCAGAGAGGGGATGCCCACAGTGTAGCCCTCATTTTCCAGAGCGAAGGCGATGACCTCTGTGTTGTCATTGGCCCAGGCCACGGCATTTCCATTCTCCAGGGCGTTTTTGGCGTGGTGAATATACAATGTAAGTGCAACAGTCAAAAAGACGAAAAAGAATGACTCA
>JAJQBY010000126.1 GCA_021203045.1 Oscillospiraceae bacterium
TTCGGAGACAGAGGTGAAGTACATCCGCCAATTCGTCTTTCAGGGCACCTTTTCCGTTCTCTATGACTGGCTGAACAGCGATAATCCCGAGCCTGTGGAGACGATTGCTGATGTGCTGGGGCTGCTGAAAAGCAAATTATAGAATAAGCCTGATGCCAGCTCCCTTCAAACGCAATCCCCAGTATCACCTTGTGTGGAAGGGGTTCAATTCCCCAAAACATTAATGCAGCGTGCCGGAGCGTCCGGCACGCTTTTGTTCTTTTTGCCTTCGTAAATCGGCATATACGGTTCAGATATTGAGGAAACACAGCATATCCTGCGGCTCCTGCAGGTATCATTCCGTTACATACACATGCGTCACCGCACCGACCAGCTTGCCGTTTTGCAAGATCGGGCTGCCGGACATGCCCTGGACGATGCCGCCGGTCTGGGCCAGCAGGTCAGGGTCGGTCACGCATACCATCAGATCCCGGCCGCCGCCGGCGGCCATGCCGGTGCGGGAGATCTCCACATCATACTCCTCTACCGTCCGGCCGGAAACGCAGGCCAGTATGGTGGCCGGGCCGGATACGATCTCCTCCGGCGTTCCGATGGGAACAGCCTGTGGGAGCCGGCTCATGTCGCCGGTCACCGTGCCGAAGATGCCGCAGGACGTGTTGCTGTCGATCTGGCCGATCAGCCCGGTCCCATCAAAGGCCCCGGAAAGCTCCCCCGGTGCGCCGGACAGTCCCGGCTTTACATCCAGTATTCTGGCCTGGCAGAGGGTCCCCTGCCCTACAGGGAGCAACACGCCGGTATCCGCATCGTTCACCCCATGGCCCAGAGCGCCGAAGGCCCCGGTCTCCGGGTCGATATAGGTAATGGTGCCGATGCCGGCCACACCATCCCGCAGCCACAGGCCCAGACGGCCGCCCCCGTCATCGGCCGGAGCCGGCGTCACCGTAAAGCTCGCTGTCTCCTCGCCGCGCCGCACCGTCACCTCCGCCGTATCGCTGTCCAGCCCGTCCACAACGGCCATCAGCGCTGCGGCGGAGTCTACCGTCTGCCCGTCTACCGCTATGATGATGTCCCCGGCCCGGATGCCCGCCTCCCTGGCCGGAGCCACCGTCTTCCTCCCCTGCCTGCAGGTCGGTGGTGCCCGCCACCAGCACGCCGTCCGTCTGTATCTGTATGCCCACCGGCTCGCCCACAGGGATAAGCATCCCATCCGCAAGCGCCGGACCGCTCAAAAGCGCCGAAATTATCCATACCGCGGCTGCCGCCCGCAGCCGCAAAAGCCATCGTCTGCCCATATGATATCATCCTCCCGTCTTTCTGCCGTCCTGTTTTCCCCCGGCCTATTCAGTATGTGAGAAAGGCCCGACCGAAACCCCGCTAAATTATCTCTTTTCTGCCACCGGCCCCAAAGGTCCCGCCAAAAGCCGAGCCGCGGTAAAACGGTAAATTTTTCAGCGGCTGATGTGGGTCCGGGCTATATTTAATAATGTATCGCTCTTATGATGTCCGACAGTGAGAAAATTACGGACGGTAAAATATGTAAAGCCGGATAGGCAGACGATTTTTTAATTTTATTTTCATGTTTCCTCCAATTATTTCATGAATGTCCTATTCCGAATTGTATGTTATTAACAAAATCGTTGTTTTACAATTCCGAAGATGTCGTTTATAATTTAACCACATCATTAATTTAGGAGGAGAAATATCCATGAAGAAACGCATAGCATTTTTGCTGGCTCTGGTCTTCGTTCTGGCGCTGGCCACACCGGCCCTGGCTACCAGCGAGGCCAGCGGCGAGGCCAGCTCCGACGCGGATTCCGCAGGGCCCCGTTCCTCGTCCGGTGTGGTAGCCATCACCGTCGAGGCCGGCGCCGTGACCCAGGACGACAGCGTAGCCATGGAGCTGGCGGAGGACGCCGTCATCTCGGAGGAGGAGGTCAGCGGCATCTCCATCACCTCCGAAGACAGCAGCGTGGGCGGCGTGGCCTGGTATGGAGAGGGCGATTTTCTGCTGGGCGGCGAGGCAGATAACTACACCGTCACCACCTATTACACCGGTGAGGAGCTTTCCTTCAACTCCGTCATCAGCCTGGACCTGGCGGATGATTATGTATGGGGCACGGATTCCTCCGGCGGCTTCGGCATCACCGCCGCCGGGGACGGCACCGTCATCGTGGAGCACGTCTATGTCCGCACAGCCGGCATCAGCCGCTACAGCCTGGACGTGTCCTCCGGCATCATGGTCGTGAAGGACACCTGTTTTGAATCCCTCGGCTGCGAGGGCGAATACTGCGATATGCCCTGGTTCACCATGCAGTACGGCGCGTCCCGCAACATCATCATGACCGACACCGCCACCGTTTACGTCTATAACTCCCTTTGCGCCACGGACGGCTATGCCTCCTGGTCCACTGACATGACCAGCGGCAGCATGTATCTGTATAACGCCGACTGCGTCAACTATAACGGCGGCTATGGCAGCTATGCCGACGGATGCCGGGTCTATGTATACGGCTCCACCTTTGACTGCGCTGAGTACGGTCTGTTCGACTGCAACGGCGGCACCATCATTGTCGGCTCCTCCGCCGATGCGGAAAATGTTGAAGATGAAGGCTTCCTGACCTATCTGGAGGGCGAGGAGCTGGAGGAGGATACCCCCAGCGTCATCATCGGCGACCGCAACGCCGTTGCTATGCACGTCGTAGCCACCAGCTCCGGAACGGACGAGGCCCGCAACGGCATCGTGGACACCGACACCTCTGAAATGTATACCACCCAGCCTGTCCTCTCCGCCACCAACAGCGTATTCTCCACTGTGGGAGCTACCGGCACCAGCCTGGGCCAGTTCCCCGTGACCATCGAAATGTATCTTGCCCACCAGAAAGGCAGCGTATTCGGGTTCAGAAGCTGCAATGCGGATGTGTATCTTGAAAACTGCGAGCTGGAAAGCGCCAACGGCATTCTGTTCCAGAGCATTATCGACCTGGACGGCAGCGCCGTACAGATTCTGGACGACATCGCCACAGAGGATATCCCCGGCATCTGCATCGAATCCGTCGGCAATGACTGGACCGGCGATATCGCCCATGAGGATTATCAGCGGCCCATGTATCTGACCCTGGAGGACACCACCCTGACCGGCGCGATCTACACCGGCACCATCGAGGACTGGCTGGCCCTGTGGGAGGATTACGCCAATGTCAGCTACACCCTGGACGAGGAGACCGGCCTGTATGTGAACGACGCCGACCCCTCCGACACCTGCGAGAGCTATCGCATCCAGGACCCCGATGAGATATACGCCTGGGCCACCGCCATCACCGAGTATAACGCCGTGCGCGGCGTATACCTGGAAATGGACGCCGACAGCGTGTGGAACGTCACCGCTGAGAGCCAGCTCGTCTCCCTGACCCTGGAGGCCGGCGCTGTGGTGAACGGCGTCGTCACCGTGGACGGCGAGGTCGTGGACGTGACCACCGGCGGTGCCTGGACCGGCGAGATCATCGTTACGCCTGCTGCATAAGAAGAAAGGCTCAACGCCCGATCGGGGCGGCGTCAGACCAGTGATTTGACGCCGCCCCTTTTTTGTATTTTTTGTGCAAAAACATTAAAATAACAATAAACCATAAACGATATATTGTGCCTTCTTAACAAAATCGTTGTTTTACAAATCCGGGAAATCAGTTTATACTTTAACCATACTACTATACTATATTGGAGGTCAAAGCATGAAAAAACGTATAGCGCTCCTGCTTGCTCTGGTATTCGTGCTGTCCATGGCTACACCGGCCCTGGCCACCAGCGAGGCCAGCGGAGAGGTGGCGGAGGCCACCGAGACCGCCAGCGGCGAAATGAGCGACACCATGCCCCTGCCCGCCGGTTCCTATGAGCCGGAGACTCTGGCTGCAACAGCCGGCATCTCTGTGATAAACGGCGCTGTCACCGTGGATGACGGCATCGAGGGCGAGATTACCGACAGCTCCATTTCCGGCGCCTATGTCTCCTATGACGAGATCGGCGACTGGGACGGCAGCGAGGTATTTGGCCAGTCCGGCATCATTCTCGCCTCCGACGAGGAGAGTGCCTTCACTGTTGGCGGTGAGGAAGACGTTTACGAAATCGACGGCGAGGGCTACAACACCGTCATCATTCTGACCAACGAGGATGCAGACGAGGAGAACGCCCTGTCCGGCAGCGATGTCCGGGATTACCAGGATGTATCCGAGGGCTATGAGGGTGTGGGCCTGTATGTGGGCGTGTCCGACATCGTCATCGACAACACCTACATCTACACCGCCGGGTATAAGCGCAGCGGCATCCGTCTGACCACCAGCCTGAACACCGCTGTCGTCAAGAATTCCACCGTTATCGCCGTGGGTTCTGAAGGCGAGGGCTCCTCCGCCCCGGGCCTTATCTGCATGTATGCAAGCTCCCGGCCCACTCTGATTGAGTCCTCCGGCACCACCT
>JAJQBY010000100.1 GCA_021203045.1 Oscillospiraceae bacterium
CGGCCAGGGAACAGCCATCGTGGCCTATGACGGCGGCTATGCGGAGGTCAACGGCCTGACCTACTACTCCGAGGGCTTCCTGCGTACCCTGGGCATCGCCTCTCAGAACGCCAACCTTGTCATCAAGGATTCCGACATCACCGTTATGGGCGCCGACCCCTTCACCGAGGCGTGGGAGGGTTATAAAAACAGCTCCGACCAGAACGCCATGCTCTCTCCCCCGTGGCCTCTTGGCATCATGGGCGGCGCACGGGTGGTCAACCTGATTGGCGATAACTCCACCCTGACCGTTATCGGCTCTACCATGACGGCGACGGCCGGCCGCACCTGGGGCTTCCTCTCCATCGATGCCGGCTCCAACATCTTCATCAACGTGGTGGATACAGAGATGACGGCCCTGGCCGAGAGCGAGGGCGGCACCGATTCCGGCTGGCGCATCCTGGGCTATGACGAGGACGCCTACGGCTCCACCTACGGGACCTTCTACATCGGCGGCCCCACGGAGTATATCTATGGCACCACCTTTAACGGCGTGACCTACGGCGCCATCATCTGCGACACCTCTGTTGCCGCCGAGGGTCACTATTCCTCCTCCACCGGCACCATCGACCTGTATGATGCCAACGGCAATCTGATCGAGACCGTAGAGGGCGAGGGGAACGTCACCACCATCAACGCTGTGTACGGCTTCCTGCACTTCTCTATGTTCGATCCCGCCTTTGTCAGCGAGGACGACCCCACCTGCTTCTATATTGAGGACGGCACCGTTGTCAACGCGGAGGAGGCAGTCCTGCTCTATAAGGGCTCCAACTGCGCCTATTACTTCGATGATGCGGAGCTGAACACGGCCTCCGGCATCCTGATCCAGATGATGGATACCGACGATGATGACCGCATCGGCGGCGATGCTACCTCTGTGGAGACCGGCTGGGATGAGCTTTACAGCGACAGCAAAATCAGCTCCTCCGGCGACGGCTTCCCCGGTCTGGGCTATGAATATGAGTCCACCGGCGGCGGCAGCACCCTTACCGCTACCTTCACCAACGGCGACTATGAGGGCGATATTCTCAACGGCACCGGCTACTATGACCACTCCGCCGACAACGTGGTCGTCACCATCGGCGAGGGCGCGACCCTGACCGGCGACATCGCTCTGACCTCTACCATCGAGGGCATTGTATACAGCGAAGAAGCCATCGAGGGCATCGAGTATTACGGCGATGACATCGTCTATGTGCTGGTGGATGCAGAGGGCAACGTCACAGAAAATGAAGACGAGGCCGCTTTCATCCAGTTCAGGCAGTTCACGCAGCAGGAGTATTTCCTGCTGGGCCATGTGGCGAACATCATCTATTATAACGGCGCCGCCACCGCTGAAGTGATCGTAAAGGACGGCGGTGTGTGGACCGTTGCCGAGGAATCCCTGATCACCAAGCTGACCATCGAGGAAGGCAGCACCGTATACGGCACTCTGACCGAGAATGAGGACGGCACCCTGACCCTGACCCCCTCTGATGAGGTAATTCCCGCCGGGGAGTACGGCACCATCGAGCCGGTCGCGGCAGAATCTTCCTCCTCCAGCGGCGAGGCCTCCGGGGAGGTTTCCGCCAGCGGCGAGGCATCCGCCTGAGGATAATGGCCGCAGGAAAATAAACTTTCAAGGCATTGGATCGCTGCGGCTTTTGTCCGCAGCGGTTCTTTTCATTCCATTGGAGGAAAACAGCGTATGAACGAAAGTAAAGCCATAACACAAAATCCACTGGGGACAGAGCCTATTGGGCGGCTTATTCTCAAATTTGCGGTGCCGGCCACTATTTCCCTGGTGGTGAACGCTCTTTATAATATCGTCGATCAAATCTTCATCGGAAACTATGTAGGATACCTTGGAAACGCCGCCACGAACGTCATCTATCCCCTAACGGTGGTCATGCTGGCCATCGCGTCTCTGTGGGGCGATGGCTGCGCCGCTTTTACCAGCTTGCAGCTTGGCAAGGGCGACCGGGAGACCGCCTCCACCGGGGTATGCAATATGCTGGTCATGTCCATCGGGATGGGGCTTGCGGTGATGGGACTGTCCCTGGTGCTTCTGGAACCCCTGTGCAATCTTTTTGGTGCGACGGAAAATACCCTGTCCTATGCCATGGAATATGGTTTTATCATTGCCCTGGGCTTCCCCTTCGTGGCAATTTTAGTACCCCTTACCTCCAGCATTCGCGCAGACGGTAGCCCCAACTATGCTATGGTGGGTCTGCTGATAGGCGGTGTCACTAACCTCGTCCTGGACGCCCTTTTCGTCACTGTGTTCGGCTGGGGTGTAAAGGGCGCAGCGGTGGCTACTATTATAGGGGAGCTGTTCAACGCACTGTGCGTGCTGCTGTACATCCCAAGATTTAAAAACGTATCTATCGGCAAAAAATATTTCCGCCTGCAGACCCCCGTCATCAAGCGGATCGCGGGTCTGGGCGTCTCCAGCTTTATTTTGCAGCTTTCCTTTGCGCTGATCGTCACAGTGTCTAATAACGTACTGGCCATCTTTGGCGCGAAGTCAAAATATGGGGCGGATATTCCCGTCGCCACCATGGGTATCACTATGAAGGTAAATCAAATCGTGGTGAATGTGGTACAGGGCATCATCACCGGAACGCAGCCCATTATGGGCTATAATTACGGCGCGGGCCAATACAATAGGACAAAGTCCGCTTTCAAAATAGCGGTGATCTCCAGCACCATCTTTCTTGCGTTGGCCACCTTCATATTCCAGGTGTTCCCCATGTCCATCGTGTCCCTGTTTGGGTCGGAGTCGGAGCTGTATAACGAGTTTGCCGTTATGTGCCTGCGGGCCTTTTTAATGTGTTGCGCACTGAATGGTTTGCAAGGCTGTACCAGCATCTTTTTCCAGTCCGTAGGCCGACCTGTACAGGCTTCCATCAACACCTTCTCCAAGCAGATCATCCTGGCGCCGCTGTGCATCGTGGTTATGGCCAATATCATGGGCGTGGAGGGCGCGCTCTGGGCCGGAGCAGTCTCCGACGGAATGGCCTTCTTCATCTCCGTGTTCCTGCTGAAGCGAAACTGGAAAAAGATATTCCCCTCTGAGCAGGCGGCGTGAACCCGTACTTCATGAATGATGTATCGCATGATAATCGGGCAGCAGTCGCTGACTGCTGCCCGTTTCATAAAAATGGCTTGTTTTCAAAAAATGCCAGGCTATAACGCATCCACGGCGCGTTCATCCCGGTAATAGTCCTCAAGAAAGTCACTGAGCTGGTCCGCCAGCGGATGAAAATGATTTCGTCGTTTGACGCAGAAGGTTTTGCCATCTCTTAGCTCGTACTGCTTCATTCCGGCGATTTTTCCGGCAAATCCAAATTGACTGTCTAAAATTGCGGCGCAACGCGAGGTTTCGATCTGCAGGAGTATGGACTGAATGTTTGGGAGTATCCGTACCTTCTTGGATGTAATGCCAAATTCTTTAAGCTCCTGATTGTAGGCTCTCATGCGCTCAAACATCGTCCAATTCCAGGAATCCACATGGAGGATCGGAAGGCCCCAGCAATCCGGGTCGATCTGCTCGTCTGATATATCATCGGGTACATAGAGACATATTTTCTGCGGAGCAAACGGGACAACATCAAAATTATCATCCATCGGCTCGTTCAGGTCCTGGACGATTATGATATCCAGCTCTTCTTTTCTGAGGAGCTCCATCAATTGTTCGTTGTGATCCTGCACGCCCAGGAAGCTGCAATCCGGGTTGTTTAAGCGGAATGCACTGATCCCGGAATCGATCCTGCCAAAGGGGTCCAGCCATATGGAGTAACCGATCCGCAGCAGGTGATCGGTGCGTTTTTTGTCCAAATCAAGCTGCCGTATGATTTTTTCCCGTCCTGTATCTCCTGAAAGAAAAAATTGAAATAATATTTTCCGGCTTTTGTAAGGCAAAGATGCCGGTTGTCTCGATCAAACAGGCGGCACTCCAGCTCCTGCTCCAAAAGATTGATCTGGCTGGAAACCGACTGCTGCGATAAGTATAGATCCCTGGCCGTTTGTGTAAAGCTCAGGGTGTTCGCCAGGGAAAGAAAGGCTTTGACCTGATTCAGATTCATGATTGCTCCGCCCCCTCCCTGTTGGCCCGGGCCTCTATTGTTTCCATCAGATCCGCAGTGTTCCCGAAGTCGTTTTCCAGCAGTCTGGTCATACAAAGGGTTATGGTACGATCTAGCTGCACAGATTTAAGCCCGGACGCCTTCACCTTCTTGTTCATCGGCGCGACGGTTATGCCGTTGCCAAGATGAACCATAAGGTAAACGCTGTCTAAATTATCGAGGATGATCGGCAGCTTGACCCGCTGGCTGGATTTAATAAACTCGTATTCCTCTCTTTTTATGGCCAGCTCCTTTGTCGGTTCCCCCGCATATGAGGCGAAATGCGGTATGTCATAAACCTTTAATTC
>JAJQBY010000131.1 GCA_021203045.1 Oscillospiraceae bacterium
AAAATGCAGAACATATAGCCGGACAGTTCAAGAGGGCGGCGACAGGAAACGGCTTCGGCCGTTCCGGACGGCCGATCCTCCCTGCCCGAAGCAGTAAAAAGGAGTTGTGATAAAATGGCTAGTTCCAACAATCTTGTGAATCCCAGCGCCCGCGAGGCTATGGACCGCTTCAAGATAGAGGCCGCCTCTGAGGTGGGCGTCAACCTGAAGCAGGGCTACAACGGCGACCTGACCAGCAAACAGGCCGGCTCCGTCGGCGGTCAGATGGTCAAAAAGATGATCGAAGCCTACGAAAACGGCATGAAGTAAAAATCTGTCCTCTGACAGAGAGGGCCGCACCGGTGTTCCGGCGCGGCCTTTTTTTGATCGCCACTTCATCACAGCAGATAGCGGAAGGGCAGCATCACCACACGGAGGACGGTGAACACCGCCTTCCTCCCGGGGGACAGGGAAACGGGGTCGCAGGCAGCCCCTGTCAGCTCCTCTCCCCCCGCGGTCACCAGAAGGCTTTCCTCCTGAAGCCCGCCATAAAGCTCCCGAAGCCGGGCGTTCAGGGCAGAGCTTTCGATCACCAGCATCAGCTCCGTATCCAGATAGGTGCTGCGCATATCCAGGTTATAAGAGCCGACGATGCTTATATCATCATCCACCAGGACAGTTTTGGCATGGCTGGAGCGGTCTCCATACCAGAGGTAGGTATCCGCCCCGGCGGCGCTGATTTTCTTTTGCTGGTTCAGAATATCCGAGCAGCCCCAGGGATTCGCGCCGGTGGCCGGGGAATTGGTGATGACGCTCACCGTCCGGCCGGAGGCAAGAGCCGTCAAGGCCTGATACATCTGCCGGCCGCAAATAATATAGGGAGTCTGAATCACCACATTCTCCCCCGCCTCCATCACCTGGCACAGGGATTCGAACAGAACAGGCGCCTTCGTCCAGGCCTGCGCGGGATTGGAAAGCAGCGTCACGGAGTCCGCCTCCAGGGTGGCCGTTTCCAGGTCCTCTGTCTGGTACTCCATGCGGGCGGCCTCCAGCTGGGAAAGGCCCCGGGCCAGTTGTTCATCAGAGGTATGATAGGATACCGCCTTTACACAGTCCATGTCCCACACCTGCTCAAAATAGGCCATGAGCTGAGCGAGGGACGTATCCGTCCCCGGCTCTGTCTCCCAGACCAGTACGTCCCGGTCGGCGTTGGCATCCTCATTTTCGGACAGGGACAGATCGTTCACGTTCCGGCCCCCCAGGATATAGACCGTATCGTCCGCAATGATGTATTTATCGTGGAGCCGGTAATTCAGCCGCCATGGCTTCAGGATATTCGCCGGGTTATAATACCGCACCTCCACATTTTCCAGCGAGGCCAGGGCATGAAACGCCTCGCTGGAGGTGAGCCGTAGCTGGCCGTTCATACCGTCGATCAGGATGCGGATATGAACGCCCCGCTCCGCCGCATCGTACAGGGCCGCCATCACTGCCCGGCCGGTGGTATCATCCTCCCATTTGAAGGTGGACAGGACGATCTCCTCCTCCGCCTCCCCTATGACCTGGAGCCGCCATTGGAGCGCCTCCTCGTTCGTCTCCAGAGATATAACCCTCGGCGTGCCGGCGGTCTCCCCGATCGCCAGAGCATCCGCCTCTGCCTCCGGTCGGAGCAGGGGCGGGATGAGCACACCCAGAAGAACATAAACGCAAAGGACGATCACCGCCACACGGAGGACGCGCTTTATCATGCGCTCTCTCCGGGAAGGGACACGGTGAAGCGGCAGCCTCCCTCCGGGACATTTTCCACGGAGACCTCCCCACCGCTGACGGTCATGATCTTCTTCACCAGCGCCAGGCCCAGGCCGTTGCCCTCCATTTTATGGGAGCTGTCCGTCTGATAAAACTGGTCAAAAATATGCTTCTGCGCCTCCTCCGGCACACCGGGGCCGTTATCCTCAATGGTGAACACCGGGCCGTTTTCCGTTCCCGTCAGGCGAATGCGCACCATCCCGCCCTCCGGACCGAACTTCACCGCATTGTCGATCAGATTGCTCCATACATGCAGCAGCAGGCTCTCGTCCCCGGTATAGGTCAGCTCCTCCATCTCCACATCAAAGGCGGTATTCTTTTTGCTCCACTTCGGCTCCAGAAGAATGATGGCCTTGCGGACCTGCTCATCCAGCCGGAAGGGGCTGCGGCGGCTCTGAATAACCTGATTGTCCAGCCGGGACAGAAGCAGGATATTTCCTACCAGCTCGCTGAGCCGCCGGGTATTGAACAATATCCGCTCCGCGTAGGCCTGGCATTCCTCCTGGGTCTGGCCGCTGTCCTGCAAAAGGGTGGCATACCCCTCGATGGCGTTGATGGGAGTCTTGAACTCATGGGAAACATTGGAGATAAAATCGGTCTGCAATATCTCCGTAGCCTCCAGCTCCTTGGCCATAAGGTTGAAGTTTTTATAAATGCTCCGTACCTCCCGGAACCTGCTTCTGGTGGACACCCGGACGGTATAATCTCCCTCGGCCACCTTATCCAGAGCCCGGCCCAGCTCCGCGATGGGGTCGAACAGCCATTTGGCAATGACCGTCGCCACTGCCACAGCGATAAGAAGGCAGGCCGCGCTGATAAATATCATGGGGTACATGGAGAGCTCCACGCGGAACGCCTGGCTGATGAGATTGGCAATGATGATGACCAGAAGCATGATCACCATCAGGATAGCCGCCAAGCCGAAATAGAGATTAAAGCGGACGCGCCTTTTCTTTTTCATTTCTTCTCCACCTTATATCCTACGCCCCGGAGGGTGACGATCTCAAAATCCGGATTGTCCCGGAACCGGTCCCGCAGGCGTCCGATGTGTACGTCCACCGTGTGGGTGCCGGTCTCCGTGTCATAGCCCCATATCTCGTCCATCAGCTGCTGGCGGGTAAAGATATGACCGGGAAAGGAGGCCATTTTGAACAGCAGCATGAATTCCTTCTGGGGCAGCACCTGCTTCTCTCCCCCGGCGGTGACGGTCAGGCTGTCGCAGTCCATCTCCGTGCTGCCGATGGTCAACCGCCGCTCGTTCACCATCTCCGCCCGGCGGAGGAGCGCCCCCACCCGCAGCATCATCTCGTTCACATTCACAGGCTTGGTCATATAGTCGTCCGTCCCGGCCTGGAAGCCCTGGCGCATATCGTCGAATTCGTTTTTTGCCGTGATCATCAGGAAGGGCACCGTGCTTCCCGATTCCCGCAGAAGGCGCACCAGCTCATACCCGTCCATCTCCGGCATCATGATATCCGTGATGATCAGGTCGAAACAAGTCTTATCCGTGGCCTCCAGCGCCTCCAGGCCGTTGGAAACCCCCGTCACGGTATAGCCGTTTTTCTCCAGAACATGGGAGAACAGCTGCCGCAGCTCCCGGTCATCCTCCGCGATCAGGATATTGAACATCCTCCGCACCTCCTGTGTCGTCCTATGGGATATGTTATTATAGTATCCAATTTTCAACTGCGCGTCAAGGGGAGAGGGATATACCGGTCTCCCCATAGACACACCGATACGCCCCGCCTTACGGTGCGTCCGGCCGGCAGTTATCGCTCCAACCTTCTTCGGCCTCGAATAATTCAGTAATCGCGCTGAATTTTATTTTTTTGCATGCTTCTATTGACGTTTTGTTATTTATTTGATAATATGGATATATCCCCCCCTTCACCTGAAACCGCTTGCCGGAGCGTATCAAAACCACGCTCCACCTGTCAGGAGGTGCTGACCATGAAAATCGCCATCAGTGTTTGCTTTCTTATCCTGGCCGGGATAGGGATTTATTCCCGCGTGACCGGCGGCGCGTTCCTCATCTCGCTGGCCTCAAAAAAGCTGCGCATCAACGCGCCGGAGTGGGGCAGCCGGTGGGCGGACTCAATAGGCATGACCTTCGTCGCGGCATTTCTCGCCGTGGGCGCGCTGGGCATTGTCGCCAGTATCAATACGGCCAGGGACACAGAGGCGAAAATGCCCCCGGTCACGGCGGATAACACCCCTGTAAACCTGTTCCTCCAGCTCGATGACGCCATTACGCTGGACGAGATAATGGCCCAGGCGGACGACCAGGACTGGGACATATGTGTCAATAATTCGGTCACAAGTATCGAACTGGAAGCGGCCCAGGCGGTTGGGGCGGACGATGTGACCGTGGTTTATATCGCCCCGAATTGGAGCGAGGACTCCGGCCACGACCCGATAAACGCCTATGCCTACTCGCTGAATCAGGAGGTCAACTGCGTGCTTCTGACAATGGATTTTGCCACCACGGAGCAGGGAGAGTCCTGGCTTTTATGGGCGCGGCTTCTGATTAAAACGGACGATGGAACGGCCTCCTGCTACTATTATCCGTCGGAGGATTATCTGGACTCCGGCTATGACATCGGCTTCACCCTGAAGCTGAAGAGCCGCACCTATACCCTGTCCACCGCCCAGGAGGTCATAGACATGGCTTACCCCGTGGTATACCAGCGCTCATATACAGAACGCTCCGCTATACCGTGAGGTACAGCGGAGTGTTTTTCTCTTGCAATTTTTCCGTTTTTATGCGCCGATCAGCTCTGCGATCAGGCTGCGGAACACTTCCCAGTTGGTCTCCAGGCGCTGGAGATACTCGGTCAGGCTGCCGTGGCTCTGGATGACCGTAGGGGAGCTGCCGGTGAAAAAGCCCACGGCGATACCCAGCACGCCCAGGACCAGACAGGCCAGCGCAATACCGCTGGCGACACGCCACGCCTTATGCATCCACCGTCACCTTCCTTCCCAGAAGCAGGCCGCCCAGGGCGTCCACGCCCCGGATATAGAGCCTTATGATCTGCGTATCTGCCCATATGCCGGCAAACAGCAGCAGCACCGCCACCGCCAGCACGATAAAGGACAGGCCGAACATCAAAATGGCGTCCGCCATATAGCTCACACACCACAGGCCGCCCACGAACACCAGCCAGGCGCCTACCGCCGCCGCCGCACCGGGGCACAGGCACGCCGCCGCCAGGGCCACGCACACCGCCGCCAGCGGGATACCGATGCCGATCATCAGAATCGTGAACAGCACCGCCCCCAGGCCGATAGGCATGATACGCTTATAGACCACCTTGGTCCGGCGCTCCGGCTCCGGCGCTTTGGGCGGACGGATGGGAGCCACATTCAGCTCCCGCAGCGCCGGGTCCTCCTCCGGTTCCGGCTCTGGCTCGGGCGCAGACTCCTCTGTCCGGGCCAGCTTCTCCTCCCCGGGCAGGTCTATATCCAGCTCCGGCAGCTGGAATTCATCCAGCTCCTCCCACAGCTCCTCCAGGCTCCCCTGGGGCGCAGGCTCCTTCTCCGGTTCGGGGGTGGGCTCAGGCTCAGGCTCCGCCGGGGCCTCCGGCTTGGGCAGGACGCCCTCCAGCGCCCCCGGCTCATAGCCCCGGCTCAGGCTGATGGCCGCCTTGGTGGGAGAGCCTATGCGCTCCACCAGGGCCGTCTCTCCCTCCGGGCCGGCCACATCGAACAGCTCCCCGTATCGCTGCACGGTCAGCTCCCTGTCCTCCTCGGTCATAAAGACCAGCAGGCGCTGGAGCTCCGCAAGATAACGCTGTTTATTCAAACGAACACCTCCGGCGTTCCAAAGTATATATTACATCCTATACATCATAACAATAAAATTTCTCCCGGTCAAGCGGTTCTTGACAACTGCCCCCATTCTATATAAAATAAAGTGCGTACGCCATCGAATAAACGCCCCGCCCGGGGCGGACAGATAAAAGGAGCATCAAGGACAATGGCAAAGGATAAAAAGGTGGAGCAGATCGCCTCCATGGAGGATAATTTCGCCCAGTGGTATACGGACGTATGCACCAAGGCGGAGCTGGTGGACTATTCCGGCATCAAGGGCCTGTTCGTCCTGCGGCCCTATGGCTATGCCATATGGGAGAACATCATGCAGTATCTGGACAAGCGGTTCAAGGAGACCGGGCACGAGAACGTATCCATGCCCATGCTCATCCCGGAGAGCCTGCTGCAAAAGGAAAAGGACCATGTGGAGGGCTTCGCCCCTGAGTGCGCCTGGGTGACCGTGGGCGGCTCGGAGGAGCTGCCGGAGCGGCTCTGCGTCCGCCCCACCAGCGAAACCCTGTTCTGCGAGCACTGGAGCCATGTTCTCCACTCCTGGCGGGATCTGCCCATGAAATATAACCAGTGGTGCAGCGTTCTGCGCTGGGAGAAAACCACCCGCCCCTTCCTGCGGGGCCGGGAGTTCCTCTGGCAGGAGGGCCATACCCTCCACGCCACGGAGCAGGAGGCCCGGGAGGAGACTCTGCAGATGCTGGAGATCTACGCCGACTGCTGCGAGAATCTCCTGGCCATGCCGGTCATCCGGGGCAACAAGACGGAGAAGGAGCGCTTCGCCGGCGCGGTGAACACCTATACCATCGAGTGCATGATGCACGACCACAAGGCCCTCCAGTCCGGCACCAGCCATTATTTTGGGGACGGTTTCGCCCGGGCCTTCGGCATCACCTTCCAGGATAAGAACAACCAGACCGCCTATCCCCACCAGACCAGCTGGGGGCTCTCCACCCGCACCATCGGCGGCCTGATCATGACCCACGGGGACGACAACGGTCTTGTCCTGCCCCCCAGGGTAGCGCCCCTTCAGGTGGTGGTGCTGCCCATCGCCGCCCACAAGCCCGGAGTAACAGAGGCGGCGGAGGCCCTGGTGGAGCGGCTGCAAAAGGCCGGCATCCGGGCCAAGGGCGATTTCTCGGACAACAGCCCCGGCTGGAAGTTCGCCCAATATGAAATGAAGGGCGTCCCCCTGCGGATAGAGATCGGCCCCAAGGACCTGGAAAAGGGCCAGTTTGTGGCCGCCCGGCGGGATAACGGAGAGAAGTCCTTCCTGCCTCTGGACAGCCTGGAGACCGCCATCCCCGCTCTGCTGGATGAGATCCACAGCGCCATGTATCAGAAGGCCAAGGAGAACCTGGACAGCCACACCTATGCCGCCTCCACCCTGGAGGAGGTGCGGGAAAAGGCCCAGGACGGCTTCGTAAAGACCATGTGGTGTGGCGACCGGGCCTGCGAGGAGAAAATGAAGGCCGAGGCCGGCGTCTCCAGCCGCTGCATCCCCTTCCAGCAGGAGAACCTGGGCGACACCTGCCCCTGCTGCGGTAAGCCCGCGAAGACCATGGTCATCTGGGGCATCGCGTACTGATCCTTCCCCTCGCTTTTCCCTTAGAAATCCAGCACATCCCCCGTGCGGATGCGGCGCACCCTGCCGGGGGCCGCTTCCTCCAGAAGGGCGAAGCCGGGGCCGCCGGTGCAGTGGCCGGTGCATATCTGCTCCACGCCCAGCTCCTCTGTGAGGCGGCGGGCCATGGCGCGGACAGCCTCCGGCGCCGGTCCCAGGGTGGACACGCCCCCCGGCCCCATCAGGTGCAGGCCGCCTATCAGGGCGTATACCCTCCGGCCTGGGAAGCGGGTCAGGATATCTTCCACGATGTTATCCCCTCCCGCATGGCAGCAGCTGTTCATAACCACCAGGCCCCTGGCCGTTTCCGCCACAAGGGACTGCTCATGGACCACACTGTCAGGGATGAGCCAGAACCCGGGCAGGAGCTGCCGCGACTCGTCTGACAGCTCAAACCGCCCGGCGTATGTCCCCCGCAGGGCCTCGTTCAAGCCAATATATCGTCCGTCCCCGCCCACCTGTGGCTCCATCACCCGGGGGCGGGCGTATATTTTTACCCCATCGTTCGCCGCCAGCAGGGCGGCGAGGCCGTCGGCGTGGTCGTAATGCCCGTGGGACAGGACGGCCGTGGACAGGCCCGTCAGATCGCAGCCCAGACGGGCTGCGTTCGTCATAAACTGGCCGGACTGCCCGCCGTCCAGGAGCAGCGCTCCCCTGTCATGCTGGATATACAGGCTGAGCCCATGCTCCGCATACAGGCCCTCCGGCCCCTCGTTTTCGATCAAAACCGTGATACGCATTATGTTGTGTCCTTTCCGATAATTCAAAAGAGGGAAGTATCAAACGATACTTCCCCCTTGCTTTACAAGACTCAATACTGAGCCGCAAATTCCTCAAAGGTCATGGGATTGCCGGTCTCCAGCATGTCACCCCAGAGCATCTCCGCAGGGAAGGTGTAATAGTCTCCAGCCTCGATGAGGGGCATGAATTCGTTTTCCACAACATCCTCGGTCATGGTCTCGTTCACTGCGTCCTCCGCCAGAAGCCACTCATGGATATACTCCACATAGGCCTCCTCAACGCTGAGGCCCTCCGCAGTCCCGGCAGCCTCGGCGGACGCCTCGCCGGAAACGGCCTCAGCGGGAGACACGACGATCTCGCCCTCATAGGTCCCGGCGGCGATCTCCGTCTCCACACCGTCCACGGTCATGGTACCATTGATGACAGAAGCCTCATCAACGACCAGCTTGGTCAGATAGCTCGTCTCGGTGACGTTCCAGGTGGAGGCGGTCAGGGTCAGCTCCAGGCCGTGCTCCCCATCGGTATAGAAGCCCAGCTCCGTGGAGGAGGCATACTGAAAGTCATTCTCCCCGCCGGAGACGGTGGTCAGGGTGTTGCTGTCCCAGGTATCCTGGCCCAGGGAGACGGCGCCGGTGATCTCGGAGTCGGTGACATAAACCTCCAGGCTCCGGGAGGGACGCTCCTTGGTGACCTCGCTGCCCATCATGGTGGTGGTCACAGACATAACATCCGCGCAGGTGTTCAGAAAATCGCCCTCCAGCACGGAATCGGTCACATTCACCACCACGGCCTGCTGCTCATCGTCAGAGCCGGAGCCGGCGTCCGCGTTGTGCTGCACCTTCACAATGGCGGTGATATTGGTCTGGTTATACAGCGCCCGGTCATAGGTCTCATAGTCGAAGATCTCATCGTCTACGTCCACGCCGTAGCTGGCCGCAAGATCTGCGTCAAACTCCGCGGTGCCGTCAAAGGCGACCGTAGAGTTTTCAATGTTCACGGTCATCATGGAGTCCTTGATAAGGAACGCCACGCCGTTTACATGGAACTCGGAATCAATGGCGTTGATGGTACCGCCGCCGCCGGAGTGAACCATCACGGCGTTGGCCCCGGCGTTCACATAGGTGCCGTCAAAGGTGGCCTCGCCGGTGCCGGTCATGATAACGGCAGTGTCCGCCACATCCAGGGCGCTGTCATAGAAGCGGTCAAGGGCGCCGCCGTCGGCATACGCGCCATAGCCGGAATACAGAGTGGCTACGTAGGTGTTATAGGTGGTCAGCTCCACATGGCCGCCGTCCACATTGGTGCCCGCGTCATAGGATGAGCCGATGGAGTCGGTGGACAGAGCGCCCCAGTCATAGGCCACGACCACGGAATTGGTCCAGGTGGTGGCGGTGCCGCCCAGGGCGTTGGTGGCCCGGCAGTCGCCGATCAGGCCCAGCATCCAGGGGACCTCCATGTTGTTCAGATCGCTGGTGCCCTCCGGCAGCTCGCCGGAATAGGTATAGACCTGGACGTTATCCAGATTCACGACATTGTCTCCGCCGGTGAACACCGCCGTGCGGGTAGCGCCATAGGTGCGGATGGTCACATCGGAGATATTGGCGGTCAGGTCGGAGCCCACCACATACAGGCCTGCGCCTACGCCGCCCATGTCGTTCTCGCCCCAGCCGGTGAGGTTGATCTCATAGCCGGAAACGTCGATCTCCGAGCCGTCGTCCCCGGTGATCATAATACCGTTGAAGTTGGCGCCCTCAGAGGTGATGGTGTTATCCACCACGGCGGAATCCACGGAGAGGGAGTCCACCTTCTCCCCGTTATAGTAATACAGGGCCGCCCGCTGCTCATAGGTGTAGGTAGAACCCATGTTGGGGCCGGAGAGATACGCCTCGTCCGTCAGGGTCAGGACGATATTGCCGGTGTAGCTCTCGCCGGAGACGATATCCGTCTGCACCCCGTCGATGGTCATGGTGACAAGCTCTCCGTTGGGGCCGCGCAGCTCCTCATTCTCCCCCACGGTCAGCTCCTCCAGCTGGCAGGTCTCCTCGATGACCACGATGTCCTTGGGCTCCTCCGTGGCCTCCTCCGAGGCGTCGCTGCTCACATCAACGCCGGCCTCGATCAGCTCCGTGCCCAGGCCGCCGCCCAGGTCCTCCTCCGGCTCCTCCGAGGCAAAGGCCCCCGTGACGCCCAGAGACAGCACCATGGCAAGCGCCAGGAGCAGGGAAAGCATCCTTTGTGTCTTCATACTCGTTCCTCCGCTTCTTCATAAAGATTGTTTATTCATCATACCACACCGTTACACAAAAGTCAAAAACAAGCTGTATTGAACTGCCGGTTCAATGACATAGCCCGGCAAAGAGGATATACTGTATCCAGAACCACGAAAGACCAAGGAGATATGGATATGAACCTGAAGGAAGCGTTCCGATTCCAGAACAAGCTCAGCTCCCTGACGGAAAAACCGAGCTGATTCTCAGCTCGGACAGCAGAGTGACCCGGGTCACCACCACCTACCTGCGCAAGAAGGCTTGCAGCGAGGCGGAGGACGAGACCGTGACCGAGACCCCGGCCACGGAATATGCCGGTCAGATCACCGAGCTGACCGAATTTCTGCTCTGGCTGCTGGGAGAGCGGGAAAAGCTGTTCGCCGCCATCCGGGCCGCCAAATCCGGCCTTCCCCTGGATATCGACAGCGAGACCAGCCTGAACGCCAGCCGGCAGGAGGCGGTAAGGGTGCTGAAGCACATGGCGGACCTTCGGCCAAACGAGGTGACAGTCGCCAACGGCGGGCTGGGATACCGCTTCAATGCGGACGGGAACCAGGTCTCCTATAAGTGCGATATCCGCAAGGTGACCACCATCAACTTCGACCGCAACGCCGTCAAGAAAAGGGCCGCGGCCCTCGCCAGGCGGGCCGATGAGATCTCCGCCGAGATCGACCGCTGCGTGGTGAACGCCCCGGTGGATTATACGCCCCCCTTCGACGTCAACGACAGCTTTGCCGACGTTTTCGAGGCCTTTACCGGCCAGGTCCGTCCCTGACCCGGGCGGACGGCCGGGGCTCATCTATCCGGCTCTTTTGAATGCGGCAGGATAAGGTACGCCAGCTGTCGGTTCAGGTGCAGATGAACTATAACGCTGCACAACTTCAAGGGTCTGTCAGTGCCCTGAACTGACGCAGAGGAAGACGTTGCTGCGCTCTCCCTCCATCGCTTCTGCCGCCCTCCGGCGTTCTGCCGCAAGGATCGTCAGAATCGTTCTCTCCCTTTTTTCGTTCGCCCTCTCTACATCCAACAACACTGCTTGGGCTGACGCCCGGACTGCCATTTGAAAAGGACAGCTCTCCCGCTTTCGTGCGGGAACAGGTTTTTCTCCGCATCCGCTGCGCCGGAAGCGGCCGCTCCGGCGGTCGTGTCACGCGCAGCGCCTGCGCAAAATTGGCAGCCGGCACACCGGACCTCTGCCGCATTCAAAAGAGCCGGGCAGCAAAGAAGCCGGACAGCAGGCCTCCGCCTGTCGTCCGGCTTTTATAATATCCGCAGCAGGATATACCCTTCGGTCTGTGGATACCAGAATGGCCTCCATCGGGACCTCCAGCAGCGCACCCAGGGCATAGAGATTATCCACGCTGGGAAGGCTTTTGCCCTTCTGCCACTTGTAGATCGCCTGGGGCTCCTCGAATCCAAAATAGGCCTGCATATCCCGGACGGTCAGCCCCCGCTCCCTTCGAAGCCGGGCAATGTTCTCCCCCGTTGCCGCCATATCGATGACGGGAAATCTTTTTTCTATCATTCCCTTCGCCTCCATTCCGTTCCGCCTGCGCGAAACTGAAGTCTTTTAAAATACCACGGCATGAAGGAAAAGTCAAGGGCTTTTTGCTTTTGCCGGTTAAGTGAAAATCACAAAAAATCCCCGCTTCCTCCCATGTAAATTTGGCGCGGACAGCGGGCTCTCCCGGTTGACTTCAATCCTTTAGCGTGATAGTATGATAGCGAGATGATTTATCATCTATTCCGGACCCAGGAGGTAAAATGTATGTCCCTGCCGCAAAATCAGGAGACGGACCGACTTTTTCGCTCCATCCTCGCCCTGCAGAGCGTGGAGGAGTGCTATGAATATTTTGAGGACCTGTGCACCGTGCGGGAGATCCAATCCATCTCCCAGCGGCTGGCCGTGGCCGAAATGCTCTCCGGCGGCTGCTCCTATCAGCAGACCATCCAGGAGACCGGAGCCAGCTCCGCCACCATCAGCCGGGTGAAGCGGTGCCTGGAATACGGCGCGGGAGGCTATCAGCTCGTGCTGAAGCGCCTGGAGGATGAGGAGGACAGCCAATGATGACATCGGAGGACCGTCTTTCCGCCGCTCTGTGCGCCCTGTACCAGCGCTATGGATACAGGCAGTACCGCATGAGCAAATTCGAGGAATACGACCTGTACGCCCAGAACAGAAATTTTCTGGAAAGCGAGCAGATTCTGACCTTCAGCGATACCAACGGCCGTCTGATGGCTTTGAAGCCGGATATCACCCTCTCCATCATCAAAAACAGCCGGGAGGAGCAGGCCGTCCAAAAGGTATTCTACCGGGAGAGTGTATACAGGGTGCCGAAAAACGGCATGGGCTTCCAGGAGATCATGCAGACCGGCCTGGAGTGCATCGGCGCGGTGGACGATTATGCTATGAGCGAAGTGCTGATGCTGGCCGCCCGCAGTCTGGAGGCCGTCAGCCCCAGCTATGTGCTGGATCTATCTCACATGGGCATTCTGGGCGGGCTTCTCTCCTCGCTGAATATCCCTCAGGAGGGACAGGCAGCGCTACTGGCCGCCATGGGAGAGAAAAATCTCCCCGCGCTGGAGGCCGCCGGCGCGGCGCTGGGGCTTTCCCGGGACAACCAGCGTCTTCTGCGGAAGCTGTGCTGGCTGGCCGGCCCCATCGAGGAGGCGCTGCCCAGACTTCTGGCCCTGCCCCTGCCCCCTGACAGCCGCCGGGCGGCGGAGGAGCTGGAGGCTCTGGGCAGGATCATGGCCGGATTCGGGAAATATCACATAAATCTCGATCTCTCCGTGGTCAACGATATGGACTACTACAACGGCCTGACCTTCCGGGGCTTTGTGGACGGCGCTTCCAGCGGCGTTCTCTCTGGCGGCCGGTATGACAGTCTGCTTCACCGCATGGGAAAAACCGGCGGGGCCATCGGCTTCGCCGTGTACCTGAACGAGCTGGAGCGGCTGCTGGTAAGCCCCGCGCCCTACGATGTGGACGTGCTCCTGACCTATACGCCGGAGGACGATCCCGCCGCCGTGGCGGCGATGGCAAGGACGCTGGAGGCCGGAGGAAAAACCGTCCGCGTCCAGCCGGAAGGCGCGTGCGAGCTGACCTACAGGCAGCGCATGGTCCCGGACGGCAGGGAGGTATGATATCATGGGACAAATGCTGAACATCGCCCTCCCCAAGGGACGGCTGGGCGAAAAGGTATACGATATATTCCGGGCGGCAGGGTACGACTGCCCCGCCCTGCTGGAGCCGAACCGGCGGCTCATCTTTGAAAACCGGGAGGCCGGCGTCCGCTATTTCTGGGCCAAGCCCACGGACGTGCCCATCTATGTGGAGCGGGGCGCGGCGGATATCGGCGTGGCAGGGAAGGATATCCTGCTGGAATACGCTCCGGATGTATATGAGCTGCTGGATCTGCACATGGGCAAATGCCGGATGTGCGTGGCCGGCCCCGCCGGGTTCCGGGACGATCACGCCCGCACCCTGCGGGTGGCCACGAAATTCCCCAACATCGCCCGCCGGCATTACAGCGCCCGGAGCCGCCAGATCGACATCATCAAGCTCAACGGCTCCATAGAGCTGGCGCCCATCGTGGGCCTGTCGGACGTGATCGTGGATATCGTGGAGACGGGCAAGACCCTGGAGGAGAACGGCCTTCTCCCTCTGGAGACCATCGCACCCATCAGCGCCCGGCTCATCGCCAACAAGGCCCGCTACAAATTCGTAGGGGACGAGATCAACGCCCTCTGCAACAAGGCCGCCGCCCTGGTGCGGGACAGAGAGGAGAGAGCATGAAGATATACCGCTATGGGGATATCCCTCTTTCTGAGCTTCTCATCCGCACGGTGGAGACCTCCGGCGTCAGCGATACGGTACGGGACATCATCGCCGACGTGGCCGCCCGGGGCGACCGGGCTCTTTATGACTACGCTCTCCGCTTCGACGGCGCGGCGCTGGAGAGCCTTGAGGTCTCCCGGGAGGAAATAGACCGGGCCTATGCCTCCATGGACCCCGCCTTTATCAAAACCCTGGAGACCGCCGCCGCCAACATCCGCGCCTTTCACGAAAGGCAGCTGGAGCAGGGCTTTCGCATGGAAGGGCCGGACGGCTCCTTCATGGGGGTAAAGATAACCCCCATTGAAAACGTGGGCCTTTGCGTCCCAGGGCGCACCGCCGCCTATCCCTCCACAGTGCTGATGACCGCCATCCCTGCGAAAATCGCCGGATGCCGCCAGCTTATCATGATCTCGCCCCCCGGGCCGGACGGACATCAGCCGGAGGCCATCCTGGCCGCCGCAAGGATCGCCGGAGTCGACCAGATATTCCGCACCGGCGGGGCCCAGGGCGTGGCGGCCCTGGCCTATGGCACGCAGTCCATCCCCAAGGTGGACAAGATCGTCGGCCCCGGCAGCGCCTTTGTGGCAGAGGCTAAGCGCCAGGTATTCGGCCTCGTGGATATCGACATGATCGCCGGCCCCAGCGAAATCCTTGTAGTTGCAGATGAAACCTGCGACCCCGCCTGTGTGGCCGCCGATCTTCTCAGTCAGGCGGAGCACGATGTGCTGGCCTCCGCCGTTCTGATCACAGACAGCATGGCGCTGGCCCGGGCCGTGGAGCAGGAGCTTTCCCGCCAGCTTACCCTCCTGCCCCGGCGGGATATCGCGGCGGAGTCTCTGGACAATAACGGAAAGATTATCGTAACGGACGACCTGCCCTCCGCGGTGGAGGCGGCGAACGCCCTGGCGCCGGAGCATCTGGAGCTGTGCGTGGACGATCCCATGCCGTATCTGGAGCTGGTGAAAAACGCCGGAAGCGTATTTCTGGGCAAGAGCTGCCCGGAGGCGCTGGGGGATTATCTGGCCGGGCCCAATCATACCCTGCCCACCTGCGGTGCGGCCCGGTTCTCCAGTCCCCTGGGTGTATCCGATTTCATCAAACGCACGCAATACACCTATTACACCCGCGAGGCCCTGGCCCGGGTAAAGGACGACATCGCCCGCTTCGCCAGAAAAGAAGGGCTGGAAGCCCACGCCCGCTCCGCATTAATTCGATTTAATGAGGTATAACCATGAGCCGCTTTTTTAGTGCCAAATACGCCTCCCTGCAGGCCTACACACCGGGGGAGCAGCCGAGAGATGCGGAGTATATCAAGCTGAACACCAACGAGTCTCCCTATCCTCCCGCGCCTGCCGTGGTCTCCGCCGCCGCCAGGGAGGCGGAACGGCTGAACCTTTACTGCGACCCGGCCTGCACGGAGCTGTGCAAGGCCGCCGCAAGACTTTACGGTCTGGGCCCGGAAAACATCCTGCCGGTGAACGGCTCGGATGAGATACTGTACTTCTCCTTCATGGCCTTTGGGGACGAACGCCATCCCTTCGCCTTCCCGGACGTGACCTACGGCTTCTATCCCATTTACGCGAACGTGAACCACGTTCCGGCCCATATCATCCCCCTGCGGGAGGATTTTTCCATCGACCCGGAGGATTACTGCAATTTAGGGGAAAATATCGTTATCCCCAATCCCAACGCCCCCACGGGCATGGCCCTTTCTGTGTCCCGGATCGAGGACATCCTCCGCACGAACCCGGATAATGTGGTCATTATCGACGAGGCCTATGTGGATTTCGGAGCGGAGAGCTGCGTTCCCCTGCTGGGGAAATACGACAATCTGCTGGTGACCCAGACCTTCTCCAAATCCCGCTCCCTGGCGGGGGCCCGGCTGGGCTTTGGCCTTGGCAATCCCGCGCTCATCCGGGATCTGAACACGGTGAAATACTCCGTGAATCCCTATAACGTCAACCGCATGACCCAGGCCGCCGGCGTGGCCGCCATCGAGAGCCTGGACTATTACCGGAAAAACTGCCAGGCTATCGCCGAGACGCGGGCCTATACCATCGGAGAGCTTGCAAAGCTCGGCTTTGAGACGCTGCCCTCCCTGACCAATTTTATCTTCACCCAAAGCCCGGCCATCCCCGGCGGGACGCTGTACCAAGCGCTGAAGGAGCGGGGCGTCCTGGTGCGACACTTCGGCCAGCCGCGGACAGAAAACTTCGTCCGCGTCACCATCGGCTCCCGCCCGCAGATGGACGCCTTTCTGGACGCCGTCCGGGCCATTTTGAAGGAAAGGGGACTTTGACCTATGCGAAACGCTGTTATCGACCGCAAGACCGCCGAGACCGATATCACCCTGGGCCTGTGCCTGGACGGGACGGGGGAGGCCCAGATCAGCACCGGCATCGGCTTTTTAGACCATATGCTAACCCTGTTCGCAAGCCACGGACAGTTTGACCTATCCGTCTCCTGCAAGGGGGACATTCAGGTGGACGGGCACCACACCACGGAAGACATCGCCATCGCCCTGGGGCAGGCCTTCGCCCAGGCCATCGGAGACAAGCGGGGCATCCGCCGCTATGGAAGCATCCTGCTGCCAATGGATGAGGCGCTGGTGCTGTGCGCCGTGGATATCTCCGGGCGCAGCTGTCTGCGGTATCAGATGTCCCTTCCCTCCCAGCGGGTCGGGGATTTCGACACCGAGCTGACGGAGGAGTTTTTCACCGCCTTCACCCGGGCCGCCGGGGTCACGCTCCATATAAGACAGCTTGACGGGACCAACACCCACCACATCATCGAGGCGGCCTTCAAGGGCTTCGGCCGGGCGCTGCGCCAGGCTGCCGGGCTGGACGAGACAAGGCCGGACGCCATCCCCTCCACCAAGGGGGTGCTGTGATGATCGCCATTATTGACTATGGGGTGGGAAACCTCTTTTCCCTCCAGCACTCCCTGGACGCCATCGGGGCGGAGGCCGTTGTCACCGGCGATACAGACGCTCTCCGCCGGGCGGACAAGCTTATCCTGCCCGGGGTAGGTGCCTTCGGGGATGCGGCGGAAAAGCTGCGCTCCGCCGGGCTGGATCAGGAGGTCATAGCCCAGGCCCGGAGCGGGAAATATATCCTTGGCATATGCCTTGGGATGCAGCTGCTGCTGGACCGGGGCTTCGAGTTTGGAGAGCATCCGGGACTGGGGCTTATCCACGGGGACGTGGTGGATATGTCCCCCATCCTGCCGGAGGGGTACAAGGTCCCCCACATCGGCTGGAACGCCCTGCATCTGCGGCAGAAGGACCACCCGCTGTTCCGCTATATCCAGGAGGGAGACTGCGTCTACTTCGTCCACAGCTTTTATGGCGCGAATTGCGACGACGCGGTGCTGGCCACCGCCGAATACGGCCCGGAGCTGACCGCCGCCGTAGGAAGGGAGAACGTCCTGGGCTGCCAGTTTCATCCGGAAAAGAGCGGCCCGGTGGGTCTGCGCATATTGCAGGCGTTCTGCGAGCTGTGAGGGCCTGGCTATGATTATCTTACCTGCCATTGATCTATACGAGGGCAAGGCCGTCCGCCTGCTGCGGGGGGATTATGCCCAGATGACAATCTACAGCGACGACCCGCTCTCCGTCGCCCGTAAGTTCCGGGCCGCCGGCGCGGAATACATCCATATGGTAGACCTGGCCGGGGCCCGGGACGGGGACACCCCGGGCTTTGACACAGTAGCCGCCGTGGCCGCCGGGACGGATCTGAAGGTGGAGATCGGCGGAGGCATCCGCAGTGAGAAGGTCATCTGCCGCTATTTGGACGCCGGGGTGGAGCGGGTCATATTGGGCACCGCCGCCATCACGGACTGGGATTTCTTCTGCGCCATGGTCGCAAAATATGGAAGCCATATCGCCGCCGGGGCGGACTGCCGGGACGGCCGTGTGGCCATCAAGGGCTGGCTGGAGACCAGCAGCCTCACCTGCGACGAGCTCTGCCGGAGGCTGGACGGCATCGGGGTCAGAACCCTGATCTGCACCGACATATCCAAGGACGGAGCCATGAACGGCGCCAACCGGGCGCTGTACAGCGAGCTGGCAGCCAGATATTCCATGGATATCGTCGCCAGCGGCGGCGTATCCAGCCTGGAGGATATCCGGGCTCTGCGGGACATGGGCCTGTACGGGGCCATACTGGGCCGGGCCTGGTACACCGGGGCCGTAGATCTGAAACAAGCCATAGAGGTAGCATCATGATAACAAAACGCATCATCCCCTGCCTGGATGTGAAGGACGGGCGGGTCGTCAAGGGCGTCAACTTCCTGGGCCTGGCCGATGTGTCCGACCCTGTGAAGCTGGCCGAGTATTATTCCCGCAGCGGGGCGGACGAGCTGGTGTTCTATGATATCACCGCCTCCGCCGAGGGGCGGGCTCTGTTCACGGACATCCTGCGCAAGACCGCCTCCACTGTGTTCATCCCCCTGACCGTCGGCGGCGGCATCAATACAGTGGCCGACTTCGACCGGGTGCTGAAATGCGGGGCGGACAAGGTCAGCGTGAACTCCGGGGCCATCAGGAACCCCCAGCTCATCCGCGACGCCGCTCAGCGGTACGGTAGCCAGTGCGTGGTGCTTTCCGTGGACGCAAAGCGTCTGGACGGCGGCTTCCGGGTGTTCGCCCGGGGCGGGCGGGACGACACGGGCCTGGACGCCATCGAATGGATAAAACAGGGCGTAGCCCTGGGGGCGGGAGAGATCGTTCTCAACTCCATCGACACGGATGGGGTAAAGGGCGGCTTCGATCTGGAAATGCTGGACGCCGTATGCAATGCGGTCAGTGTGCCGGTGATCGCCTCCGGCGGCGCCGGCTGCGCGGAGGATTTCGTCACCCTGTTCAAAGCCCTTCCCAAGGTGGACGCAGGGCTGGCCGCCGGTATATTCCACTTTGGGGAGCTGACCATCCCCGCACTGAAGGACACACTGGCCGAAAACGGCATTCTGGTAAGGAGAAAAAACCATGCTTGAGATAGACGAACTGAATTTTGACCACCGGGGCCTTATTCCCGCCATCGTCATCGATTCCCAGACGAAGAAGGTGCTGACCCTGGCCTATATGAGCCGGGAGAGCCTGGAGATATCCATGGAAAAGGATATGACCTGCTTTTTCAGCCGCAGCCGCCAGGAGCTTTGGCTCAAGGGCGAGACCAGCGGCAACTATCAGCACATCGTATCCATCACCGCCGACTGCGACCGGGACGCTCTGGTAGTAGAGGTGGTGAAGGACGGCCCTGCCTGCCATCTGGGGACGGACAGCTGCTTCAACGACCGGGTCTATACCGGCGAGACCGCCCCGGCCTTTTCCTATCAGGGCCTGATGGACCTTTTGCAGGGCCGGAAGGACAACCCGCCTCCCAACTCCTATACCTCCTATCTTTTTGAGAAGGGGACAGACAAGATCCTCAAGAAGATCGGCGAGGAGGCCACAGAGGTGGTCATCGCCGCCAAGGACGACGACAAGGAAAACACTATCTACGAGCTGGCCGACCTCGCCTATCACGCCATGGTGCTGATGGTACAGATGGGCATTACCCTGGATGACCTGACGGCGGAGCTTGCCTCCCGGCACGTCATCGACCACAAGGTCAAGCAGGAGAAGATGAAGTGACCGGCCGGCAGAATCTCCACACCCACACGATCTTTGACGACGGGCAGAACACCCCCATGGAGATGGCCCGGGCCGCGCTGGACGCCGGGCTCACGAGCCTCGGCTTTTCCGCCCACTCCACCCTTCCCTATGAAAACGACTGGTGCCTGACGGATGAAACCATCCCCCCCTATCTCGCCGCCATCGAGGAGACGAGGGCTGCCTTTGCCGGACGGCTCGCGGTCTATAACGGCATAGAGCTGGACGGCCTCTCGACCCAGGACACATCAGGCTTCGACTACGCCATCGGCTCCCTGCATCACATTGCCGTGGATGGCTGGACGCCTACCATCGACCTGAGCGCCGAAATCACCCGGGAGACGCTGGAGACCTACTTCCATGGGGACGAAAACGCCATGATCGAGGCCTATTTTTCGCAATACGATGAGATGGCGAAGAACCCGAAGGTGGACGTCGTGGGCCACTTTGACCTGCTCTGCAAGTTCTGGGAGACAGACGGCCTGTTCGACCCGGAGGGATACGTTTTTCAGGAATGCGCCAAAGCGGCCATAGGCCGGCTCGTCCGGGCGGGAAAGATCTTCGAGGTGAACACCGGGGCCATGAGCCGGGGCTATCGCCATGAACCATATCCCTGCCGCTCCTTTCTCCATACTCTGAAGGCCGCGGACGCCTTCGTGACCATATCCTCCGACGCCCACACCGCCTCCGCTATCGCCTACGGCTTCCGGGAAATGGAAGCCCTCCTCCGGGACGTTGGGTTTGAGCGGATATGGCAATTCGACGGCAAAGGGTTTACTGCCGTTCCCCTGTAAGCACGGCATACCGCCGCCGGCCCAAGCTGCCGGCGGCAAATTTTTCCTTTTCAAACAGAAGAAATAATGCTATAATTATAAGTTGAGCTGCGGCTCTTATTTTGTATTCTATTTTCTTTCAGAAAGGCGATATATATGACAAAGATCGACATTTATTCCGGCTTCCTGGGCGCCGGCAAGACCACGCTCATCAAAAAGCTCCTGTCCGACGGCTACGCCGGGGAGAAGCTGGTGCTTATCGAAAATGAATTCGGTGAGATCGGCATCGACGGCGGATTTCTGAAGGATGCGGGGATTATCGTGAACGAGCTGGAATCCGGCTGCATCTGCTGCAGCTTAACCGGCGATTTCCGGGAGGCGCTGCATATGGTGAACCAGCAGTATCACCCCGACCGCATCCTGATCGAGCCCTCCGGCGTGGGCAAGCTCTCTGAGGTGGTGGCCGCCGTGCAGTCCGCCGGGGACGGCACGGAGTTTGAGCTGGGCGGCCTGACCACCGTGGTGGACGCCACCCGCGCAAAGATGTATATGAAAAACTTCGGCGAGTTTTTCGACAACCAGGTGCAGTCCGCCAACTGCATCGTCCTGTCCCGCACCGGCGGCATGGCCGAAGCAAAGCTTCGCCAGGCGGAGGAGCTGCTCCGGGCCAAGAATCCGGATGCCGTGATCGTATCCACCCCCTGGGATCAGCTCTCCGGCCGTCAGATTCTGGACGCCATCGAGCAGAAAAGCTCCATCTCCGCCGAGCTGGCCGCCCTGCTGGCCGAGCACGAGGAGGACGACGATGAGGATGAGGATTGCTGCTGCCATCATCACGACCATGAGGGTGAGGAGCACGAGCACCACCATCACCATGACCCCGACCATGAGGAGCATGAGCATTATCACGACCACGATCATGAGGAGCATGAACACCACCATGACCATGACCACGAGCATGGGGAGCACGAGCATCACCATGACCATGACCGCGAGTATGGGGAGCACGAGCATCACCACGACCATGATCACGAGCACCACCACCATCATCACCACCACGGCCACGACGCGGACGAGGTATTCCAGAGCTGGGGCGCGGAGACCTCCAAGACCTTCTCGGCGGAGGATATCAGCGCCGTTCTGGACAAGCTCTCCGACGAGGCAGCCTATGGCTTCGTAGTGCGGGCCAAGGGCTATGTAGCCGGGCCGGACGGCCAGTGGGTGCACTTTGATTATACTCCCGGCGAGAAGGACATCCGCACCGGCGCGGCCAACGTGGCCGGACGGGTGTGCGTCATCGGCGCGAACCTGAACGAGGGCGCTGTGAAGGAGCTGTTCGGGCTGTGAAAGAGGTCCCTGTCTATCTGTTCACCGGCTTTCTGGAAGCCGGAAAGACCAAATTCATCCAGGAGACGCTGGAGGATGAACGCTTCAACAACGGCGAGCGCACGCTCCTTCTCCTGTGCGAGGAGGGGCTGGAGGAATATGAGCCCTCCACCTTCGCCAGCGGGAATGTATATATCGAGACTATCGAAAACGAGGCGGACCTTCAGCCGAAGACTCTGGAGGACATGCTGAAAAAATACAAGGCCCAGCGGGTGCTGGTGGAATATAACGGCATGTGGCTGCTAGACACCCTGTATCAGCAGATGCCCCAGGGCTGGATCATCGCCCAGGAGTTTTTGTTCTGCGACGCCAATACCTTCCTGTCCTACAATGCCAATATGCGCCAGCTGGTATATGACAAGCTGCGCAGCTGCGAGCTGGTGGTGTTCAACCGCTGCGGCCCG
Source organism: Oscillospiraceae bacterium (assembly GCA_021203045.1). GTDB lineage: Bacteria > Bacillota > Clostridia > Oscillospirales > Oscillospiraceae > CAJOIG01. The sequence goes on from JAJQBY010000131.1 coordinate 22,294, forward strand.
GATATAGACCGGATGTCCCTGCACAAGATCGTCCGGGCCGCCAGCCGCCGGACGGACATCGCCTATGAAAAGCCGGACGGCTCCGTGGAATACGACGAGATCGAGGACCCTCTGCCCTTTGATCTGGAGGCCCCGGTGGTGGATATCGCAGACCGGGATTACGCTCTGTTCTATTCAGACCTTTCCAATGAGATGGGCAAGTACGAGGGCAAGACCCTCCACTATAAGGGCCTGGTGGCGAAAAGCGCCCGCCTGCCGGAGGACACCTTTGTCTTCGGCCGGCAGATGATGGCCTGCTGCGCCAACGATATCCAGTTCGCCGGCCTGATCTGCCGCTGGCCGGAGGCCAAGACCCTGGCCAAGGGCGAGTGGATCGTGATCACCGCCGAGGTGAGCATCAAATGGCACAAGGGCTACGGCAAGCGTGGCCCTGTCCTCACCGTCACCCACGTGGAGCACTGCGAAAAGCCGGAGGAGCCTGTGGCCGTGTTCTATTGAGCATAGCACCGGCAAAAAAATGACAGCAAAAATACTGCGCCAGGACATGGTCTTGGCGCAGTATTTTTTTATATCATTATGGCCGCAGCAATGCGGCGCATCCGTCCTTCTCGTCCGGGCTCTCCGCCGCCTCCGTCATCCGCGGCTCTGTAAAGCGTCCTGCGAGGAGCAGGCCAACGGTCCGCTTTTTTCTCCATCGCATTTTCGTTTCACTTTCCCACGCAAAACCGGGCAAAGATCCCGTTGGTCACATCCTCCCGGACAGAGCGGCCTGACAGCTCCCCCAGAGCGGAGAGAGCCCCCTCCACCTCGGTCAGCACGGCGTCCGGCGGGAAGCCGTCGCCCATGGCCTGCTCCGCGGCGCGGATATAATCCAGCGCCCGGGATACGGCGTCCGCCTGGCGGGGATTTGTGAGCGTCTCTCCGGCAGGGATGGACGCCTCCGCCGGGAACAGGGCGGCCACGGCCCGCTCCAGCGCCTCCAGCCCCTCGCCGGTCCTGGCGCTGACAGGGATGGCCCCCGGCGGCGCCCACAGCCGGGGCAGGTCGGATTTATTGCACAGCAGGATGGCCTGAGGCGCCTTTTCCGCCTCAGTCAGGACCTCCCTGTCCTCCGCCGTCTCCGGCGCAGAGCCGTCGAATACGGCCAGCACCAGGCCGGCGCCCTCCGCCGCCTGACGGGCCCGGGCCACGCCCAGGCGCTCCACCGGATCATCCGTCTCCCGGAGGCCGGCAGTATCCGCCATGCGCAGCAGCACGCCCCCCAGGATAGCCCGTTCCTCCACCGTGTCCCGGGTGGTACCGGGGATAGCGGTGACGATGGCCCGCTCATAGCCCAGAATGGCGTTCAGAAGCGAGGATTTGCCCGCATTGGGACGGCCTATTATGGCGCAGGGAACGCCGCTGGTCCTGCCGCTGCCCCGGCGGAAGGTGGCCCGGAGTCTCGCCAGCTCGTCCTCCGCCTC
>JAJQBY010000045.1 GCA_021203045.1 Oscillospiraceae bacterium
GCCACACACCGTCCACCTCAAGCTCGCCGCTGGCCGAGGTATCCCCGCCGGCAGCCCCCAGGAGCGTCACGCTGCCGCCACTACCCCCCGCAGACAGTGTCTGAACGGTATAAGCAACGCCCGCATAGGCGGTCGTGTCCGCCCCCGCTCCGGCATCCGTGGCCGACCCGTCCCCGGCGGGCTGCTCGCCGCTGGCCTCCCCGGCGGCATCCGCTTCTCCGCTGGCCTCGCCGCTGGCGCTGTCCGTGCCGCCGCTCATTTCCCTGCTGGCGTCGCTGCCGCTCTCTCCGTTGCCGCCACCGGCCGCGTCAGCGGCCGTACCTTCGCCGGCCCCGGCGGTACCGGCAGCCTCCGTGCTCTCCTCGCCGCTGTCATCGGCCTCGGCAGACGGCTCGCCGCTTGGGTCGCCCCGCACCTCCCGGGAGCCGGAAAAATCCCCTGTAGCCTGGAAAAAGCCCCCGCTCTCGGCGCTGACGACAAACACCTGATAGTAATAGAAAACGCCGCCGTCCACCTCAACGGTGCCGAAGGCGTCCTCCTCAAAGGTCATCTCCGGCAGCTCCACCGGTTCTGTTCCCAGCACCAGCTGCTCCGCCATGTCGTATACCATCAGGTAAACTCCGTCCTGATAGGTGTGAAACCCGTATTGGTTCAGCTCTCCGTCCGCATACCACAGCTCCCGCTGGTTCTGCTCCACCACGTTTTGCAGGATGTTTTTTGCCGCCGTCTCCGCAGAGGTGTTAGCCGTGCTCATCACGAAGATAATCACCACCCCCACGATGGCCAGCATCAGCACGGTATACCAGAGGGTCATTTTGAGCTTAAGGCTCATGACCGTCCCTCCTTCAGCACATAGCCGTATCCCCGCACTGTATGGATAAGCTTTTCCGGCTGGCCCTCATCTATTTTCTTCCGCAGCAGCCGGATATACACATCCACCACATTGGAACCGGCGGTATAATCATAGCTCCACAGATTCGTCTCTATCTGCTCCCGGCTGACCACGATGCCCTTGTTGCGGATAAGATACTCAAGCAGCGCATATTCCTTGGCCGCCAGCTGTATCTCCCGGCCGCCCCGGGTCACTGTATGCCGGGCCGGGTCCACCTCCAGATCGGCGCAGGTATAGAGATTGGTGCGCTGACCGTCCTTCCGGCGGGTCATGGCCCGCAGGCGGGCCAGCAGCTCCTCAAACTGGAAGGGCTTCACAAGATAGTCGTCCCCGCCGAGATCCAGGCCCTGCACCTTATCCTGCAAGGTGTCCCGCGCCGTCAGGAACAGGACGGGGGTCTCGTCCCCTCTGTCCCGCATGGCCTTCACCACTCCGAAGCCGTCCAGTTTCGGCATCATTACATCCAGTATCACGCAGTCATACTGCGCCCCATAAAGGTATTCCAATGCGTCCTGCCCGTCATAGCAGGCGTCCACAGAATATCCCTCCCAAGTCAGCCGCCGGACGATGATCTGATTCATGTCCCGCTCGTCCTCCGCCACCAGTATACGCACAGTCCCGCACCTCCTTCGCATCGATTCGTATGTGTCCCGTTTTTTTAGAGTATACCAGGTAGATAATACGGGAGCAAGATGAATCTTACATTAAATCACAGCTTTTGTCAAAAAAATCTCCAGCAGCTCAAAAGGGCTGCCGGAGATTTTTGGTTATCGTCTTTAAAAGGCTCAATCCTCGTCGATGATCTCGTCCTCCTCCGGAGCGATGCCGGTGGCTTCGCCGGTGGCGGAGATTTCATAAACAAGGGCGTCGCCGCGGGGCTCGGGCTTGCGGTCCCGATCGCGCTCACGGTCGCCGCGGCGGTTATTGCTGCGGGCGGGCGCCGGTTCCGGCTCGATCAGAGCGCGGATGGACAGGCTGATCTTCTGCTTGTCGTTGTCGATGGCAGTGATCTTGGCGTCTACCTCCTGGCCCACGGACAGCACCTCATCGGGCTTGCCGATGCGCCGGTTGGCGATCTGGGAGATGTGAATCAGGCCGTCCACGCCGGGCAGGACCTCGGCAAAGGCGCCGAAGGGCATCAGCTTTACCACCTTCACGGTGGCCACGTCGCCCACGCTGTAGGCCTCGGTGAATTTCAGCCAGGGGTTGTCCTCCGGCTTGCGGTAGCCCAGGGAAATCTTCTTCTTTTCCGGGTCGAAGTTGATGACATAGACCTCGACCTCCTGTCCCACGGAGAGAACGTCCTCCGGCTTGCGGATGCGCTCCCAGCTGATCTCGGAGACATGCACCATGCCGTCCACGCCGCCGATGTCCACGAATGCGCCATAAGAGGTCATGCTCTTGACGGTGCCCTGATAAACCTTACCCTTTTCGATCTCGGCCCAAATCTTCTCCGCCTTCTCCTTGCGCTCGCGCACCAGGACGCTACGGATGGAGCCGACGACGCGCTTATGCTTTTTCTCATCGACCTCGGTGATGCGGAAGCGGACTGTCTGGCCCACAAGGCCGGTCATGGGCTCGCCCCGGTTCAGGCCAGTCTGGGAAGCGGGGATAAAGATCCGCACGCCCTTCTGGTTGATGACCACGCCGCCCTTGTTCTCCTCGGACACGCGGCCCTCCAGGACAGCGCCCTCCTCCATGGCGGTCTGTACCTCGCGCCAATTGCGCTCTGCGTCCAGACGACGCTTGGACAGCTTGACGGTGCCCTCCACATCATTGACTTGCACAACGATGGCCTGGATCTCCTCACCGACTTTTACCAGGTCGTTGATGTCCACGCCCGGCTGGTCGTTGGTGAATTCAGACGCGGGTATGTACCCGGAATGCTTTGTGGGCAGGTCAATGGAGATCTCCGTCGCGCCGACGCCGGCTACGACGCCGGTGACCGTATCGCCGTTATGGATGGTCTTGATGGACTCCTCCAGCATCTGGTCGAAGGTCATCTCTCCCCCGTTGGCAGGTGCCTCCTCTGCTGCGGGCGCAGTCTCTGCGGGTGTCTCCTCAGCGGCAGGCGCCTCCACAGGAGCGGCCTCCTCAGCAGGTGCTTCCTCGACGGCGGGTGCGGTTTCTTCCACAGCCACGTCCTCCCCCACGACAGGCTCGTCCTTTACGATCTCAGACTCGTTCATTTTGCTTACTACCTCCTTAATGATCCACGAGGGCGTTGAGGCCCCGGCGGTGATCCCCACTGTCTCAAATCCGGACAGCGCGTTCAACTCCAACTCGTCCGCATTCTGCACGAACAGCACTGCTTCGCAATGCTGCCTGCATATCTCTGCAAGATGCACGCTGTTTGCGCTATGGAGACCCCCCACGACTACCATGGCACTGCATTCGCCGGAAAGCTGCCTGGCCTCATTTTGCCGTAAACTCGTGGCTTCGCATATTGTATCAAAGAACCGAGCTTTTGTATAGACTTTTTTTAAAGAATTAATATTTTGTTCACTGTTTTCCTTGTTGGAGGTCGTCTGGAAAACCACTGTCAATTCAGCGTCTTGCGGCAGAGAGACCTCCTCCGCCCACCGGCGGAAGGCCTCCAGATCGGGCGTCACCACCGCCCCCTGACACCAGCCGGTGATGCCCTGCACCTCCGGGTGGGACGGCTCCCCGAATATCACCACCTGGCGGCCCTGGGCGCTGGCCCGGGCCACGATCTGATGGATACGGGCCACCCTGGGACAGGTGGCATCGATAATCCGGCAGCCCTTTTCCTCCAGCAGCTCCCGTTCCCGGCGGGACACGCCGTGAGAGCGCAGCACCACCGGCACGCCGGCCGGCACCTCCTCCGCGCTCCGGGCCGCCTGCAGGCCGGCCTGCCCCAGGCGGGATACCTCGGCCCCGTTGTGGATAAGCTCCCCCAGGCTCCAGACAGGACCGGCGGCCAGGGCTTTCTCCGTCATGGTCACCGCCCGTCTGACGCCGAAGCAGAAGCCGGCGCTTTTCGCAAGGCGCAGCTCCATCACCGCTCCTCCAGCCCGAACCGCTCCTGAATCAGCCTGCATACATACTCGATGCTCTCCTCCAGCGTGAAGTCCGTGGTATCCGCCAGAATCGCGTCCTCCGCCGCCCGCAGGGGCGCGGTCGCCCGGTTCGCATCCTGCGCGTCCCGGAGGAGCATATCGTCCATGACCTGCTGAAGGGTGCAGCTCTCCCCCTTCTGCTGCAGCTCCGCCAGGCGGCGCTTTGCCCTGGCCTCGGCGGAGGCGGTCAGAAATATTTTCAGTCCCGCCTCCGGCAGCACCACAGTGCCTATATCCCGGCCGTCCATGACCACGCTGCTGTTTTTCGCCATATCCCGCTGCATATCCAGCAGGAAGGCCCGCACCGCCGGGATGGCGGATACGGCGGAGGCGTACATGGATATCTCCGGCTGGCGGATAGCGGCGGAAACATCCTCTCCGTTCAGGTACATCCGCTGCGTCCCGTCCGGCCCGTAATCCAGGCGGATGGACAGCTCCGGCAGCAGCGCCGCCACAGCCCGGCCGTCCTCCCGGTCTATCCCGGCGCGCCGGACGGCCAGGCCCACGGTGCGGTAAATGGCTCCCGTGTCCACATAGATAAAGCCGAAGCGGGCGGCAGCGGCCTTTGCGATGGTGCTTTTTCCCGCTCCGGCAGGGCCGTCGATGGCCACGGAGCAGCAGGTGCTGTTCATAGTTATTCTCCCTTCAGGTATATGCTCACGGCCCGCCCGGCGCAGCGGCCGGTGGCCCAGGCGATTTGCAGATTATAGCCGCCGGTATAGCCGTCCACATCCAGCAGCTCGCCGGCAAAGTACAGCCCCGGCACCAGCTTGGAGGCCATGGTGCGGGGGTCTGTCTCCTTCACGCTGACGCCCCCCCGCGGTGACGATGGCCTCCGCGATCGGGCGCGGGCCGGAGACCGGTATCTCCAGCCCCTTGAGCAGCCGCACAAGGCCCCGCCGCTGCTCCCGGGTGACGGAATGGACCTTTTTCTCCCCCGGTATGCCGGACAGCTCTACCAGCACCGGGATCAGCGACCGGGGCGCCAGCTCGTCCAGCGCGTTGGCAAAGTCCCGGTTCCGGTATTTTTCAAAGTCCCGCAGGATGCGGCTGTCCAGCTTTTCCTCGTCCAGGGCCGGCTTCAGGTCGACGGACAAGCGGTATTCCCGCGCCCCCCAGCCCCGCATATGGGCGCTGGCCGACAGGACCAGGGGCCCGGTGACGCCGAAGTGGGCGAAAAGCATCTCCCCCTGCTCATGATAAATGGCTCTGCCATCCTCCAGCACCGTCAGCCCCACGTTCCTCAGGGACAGGCCGGAAAGCTCGCGGCAGAAGGCCGCCGGGCTCTCCAAAGGCACCAGGGACGCCCTGGGGGCATGATGGTATGGCCCAGATCGGCGGCCAGCCGATGGCCCTCCCCCGTGGAGCCGGTGCCGGGATAGGACAGGCCCCCTGTGCACAATATCGCCGCCCGGCAGGAGATATCCCCCTCCGGCGTGGCGACGCCGGTCACGCCGGCCGTATCCGCCGATATCCCGGTGACCCGGGTGCGGAGCCATGTCACCCCCTGCCCTTTGCCCCAGGCGGCCAGGCTGTCCGCAATGTCGTCCGCCCGGTCCGACTGAGGGAACACCCGGCGGCCCCGCTCCGTTTTCAGGGGCACGCCCAGCTCCTCGAAAAATCCCATGACCGCCTCCGGGGGAAAGGCGGTAACGCTGCTGTAAAGGAACTTCGGATTCGTGGGGATATTTTCCATAAACTCCCGGGGCGCGCAGTGATTGGTCACATTACAGCGGCCCTTGCCGGTGATGCGCAGCTTGCGCCCCAGGCGCTGGTTCGGCTCGCACAGGATCACCCGCAGGCCCTGCTCCGCCGCCGTCCCGGCGGCCATAAGACCGGCGGCCCCGCCCCCGATCACAACGACATCAGCTCTCAACGGTGGTGAACACCTCATATTCGCTCCACAGCTTTTCCAGATAGCTGAACGTCTCGTCCAGCTTCTGGGGCTGGCGGGCCGCCACCGCCACGATCAGGGCGTTGATCAGGCTCATGGGCGCCACCAGGGAATCCAGGAAGGACACCATATCGCTTTTGGCGTAGAGCTTTATATCCGCTACTTGGGCGAAGGGAGAGTGGTCGTTGTCCGTCAGGGCGATGACCGTGGCTCCCTGGCGCTTGGCAAACTGCATGGCCTTCAGGGAGCTCGCGGAATAGCGGGGATAGCTGATGCCCACATACACATCCCCCGGCCCGATGTGCATGATCTGCTCGCAGACCTCATTGGCCGTGGTGTCATGGATAAGGCACACGTCGTCCACCAGAAGATTCATGTAAAAGCCCATAAAGCTGGCAAGCGACGCAGAGGAGCGCATCCCCACGATATAGAGATGCCTGGCCCCCACGATGGCGTCCACCGCCGTCTGGAAGCTGTCCCGGTCCAGCTCCTCCACGGTGCTCTGAAGCTTTTCCTCATCGGAGCTCATGACGGCCTTCAGAACGTTCTCGTCCCCTACCATGTCCCTGGCCACCGCGATACGCTGCACGCTGGTCAGGCGGCTGCGCACCATCTCCTGCATGGCCTTGCGCATGCCCGGATAGCCGTCATAGCCCAGCTCCGTGGCAAACCGCACCACCGTGGACTCGCTGACGCCCACGGTCTTGCCCAGCCTTCCCGCCGTCATAAAGGCGGCCTTATCATAGTTTTCCGTGATATACCGGGCGATGAGCCGCTGGCCCTTGGAGAAGGAATGCCCCTCGTCCGCCAGCAGCGACAAGATATCTTTATCCATTTCTCAGTTTACACTCCCACAAGCTGTCCCCGGCGAAATCGCCGGCACGCATAATAATACTTGCATTTCCAAGAAAATGCAAGTATTATTAGCAAATTTAAAATTTTCTTTCAAATTCCCCAAACAACTTTGGAATTCATCCCTTCTTATTGCAATTTTTTAAGAAAGAAATTTCATCCGCCGTCATGCGCCGCCACTTCCCGGACGGCAGCTCTCCCAGCAGCACCGGTCCCTCCGCGACCCGGATAAGGCGGCTGACATGAAGGCCGCAAGCCTTGCACATCCGGCGTATCTGACGGTTTTTCCCCTCATGGATGGTGATCTGAATCTCCGCGCCGTCCCCCTTCCGCTCGATCACGGTGACGCGGGCGGGGCTGATCGGCTCCCCCTCCAGGGAATCCATGGCCCGGAGCTGCACGATGGAGCCGGGGATATCCTTTCCCTGGACGAATACGGTATACAGCTTATCCACCTGATGGGACGGGTGCATAAGCCCGTTGGCCGCCTCTCCGTCGTCGGTCATGATAAGGAGCCCCTCAGAGTCCATATCCAGCCGGCCCACAGGATAGAGCCGTCCCCCGACGCCTTCCGTCAGCTCCGCCACCGTGGGACGGCCCCGGTCGTCCCGCAGTGTGGTCACATATCCCCGGGGCTTGTTCAGTACTATGTAGGTCCGCCGGGACGGCATACGCAGGGGGCTGCCGTCCACCAGAATCTCGTCCGCCTCCGGGTCGGCGGACATACCCAGGGTGGCCGTCTCGCCGTTTACGGCAACGCGGCCGTCCTGTATCATGCGCTCCGCCGCCCGGCGGGAGGCGATCCCTCCGGCGGAGATCAGCTTTTGCAGTCGTTCTCTCATGACAGATTGTATATATTCCCCTCCATCCAGCCAAAAAAGCTCTTGATCTTCTCCCACAGGGTCAGGGACTGCTCCTCGGTTTTTGCCACGTCCTCGGTGTAGATAAGCTCCACCGTGCCCATTTCCTGACCGTCCACCCAGGCGGTAGCCTGACCTGCGGTCCGGCCCGCCTCCACCTGGGCGTATACGAAGGTCGGCAGGGTATACTGTATCGTCACGTTCTGCTCCGTTGTGCGCAGAACGCAGAGCGGCTCTGTAGCGGCAACGGAGACCTCCTCCGCCTCGCCTCCGATCGCCGGCACGGACCACACCGCCGCCGCCAGCACATCGCTGTTCGTATAGGCGCCATAGGCCCAGTCGTACAGCGCGGCGTGGTCCTCCCAGTCGTCCGGGTCGGTCAGCGTCACACATATCAGGGTCATCCCATCCCGCCGGCAGCAGGTAACCAGCGTTCTGCCCGCCCCGGAGGTATAACCGGTTTTGCCGCCGAACACGCCCTCGCACTCGGACAGGAGCCGGTTGTGGTTCGTATAGGTATTTGCCCCGATGGTAATGCTGACCGTGCCTGTGATCTCGCAGAATGTCTCATTTTCGATGGCTGCGGCCATAATGACCGCCAGATCTCCGGCAGAGGAATAATGCTCCTCATCGTCCAGCCCGTGGGGATTGGTGAAATGGGTGTTCTCGCACCCCAGGGCGGCCGCCTTTTCATTCATCAGGCCGGCAAAGGCCTCCTCCGACCCGGCGGTCGCACAGGCCAGCGCCGTGGCCGCATCGTTGCCGGAGGCCAGCAGCAGGCCGTACAGCAGCTCCCGGACGGTCACCTCCTGTCCCGCCGTCAGATACATAGAGGAGCCCTCCACCTCTGTCCAGGCCGCCTCCACCGTGATGACAGTATCCAGATCGTCCCACTGCTCCAGGACCACCAGGGCGGTCATGATCTTCGTGGTGCTGGCAATAAACCGCCGCTCGTCCGCGTTTTGTTCAAAAAGCACCGTCCCCGTGTCCGCCTCCATCAGGACAGCCGCCTGGGCCGATATATCCGGGGATGCGTCTATAGCCAGGGCCGGAGCCCCCAGGGCGAGCAAAAGCGCCGCTATCAGGGCGGCCGCCGCCGCGTATTTCATGCAAAGCACCCGCCTTTCCGCCGCAGTACGCTCAGCCATTCTGTTTCTTCCCGGGCAGATATTTGTCCAGATATCTCTCTACCCTGCTCATCAGCTCCGGCAGCAGGTCCAATATCCTGTCCGCCGCCGTGACGGCGGGGGCCTGGATGCTCACCATTCTGGCGCCTCCGTCCCGAATCAGGAGAAAGCCCACCGGCTCCACCCTTTCCGCCGCGCCGCTGCCGCCCCATACGCCGGTCCTGGCATTAGCACCGGTCTTGTCGTTGCCGCCGGAGGCGAAGCCATAGCTGACCCGGGAGACCGGCACCAGGGTCGTCCCGTCTGCGGTGACGATGGGCTCGCCTATACTCGTATTGGAGCTGACCATGCCGTGGATTTTATCCATGGCCGTGCCCATCAGCTCTCCAAGAGGCTCATTCACTGTCCTCCGCTCCCTTCCTGTTTTTCCTGTAAGCCCGCCAGTCTCTCCAGAGGCCCAGGGCGAAGCGTCCGCCGATGGCCACCGCCTGATACAGGCGCATGGTCACCACAGCGGCGCCGGAAAACGACTGCTCGCCGCCGTCAAAGTCCACGTCCGCCCGCAGGTCCGGATGGGCGATGCGCCCGCCGGCGAGAGCCAGCAGGCCCTCCATGGCCGTGCCCGCCGCGCCGTAGGCCAGGGCCGTCTCATACGGGTCGGGCCCGGCGGCGGTATAGCGGATGCGCAGGGTATCCACCCGCGCCCGCCGGACGGCCCGGCACAGCGCGTCACAGCCCCGAAGGACCAGCGCCTTCAGCACCGGCAGCGGGAGACGGACAGGCTCCTCCTTATCTTTCCCGGGAAAAAGGAACTTATACCTTCGTTTCCCGTCCCCCGGTCCTTTTGGCAGGGCCCGGAAGGGAAACGGCCCCACCCTGATTTTCAGCAAAAAGGTCCCCTGTTCCCAGGAGGCGTCTACCCCCACCGGGATCGCTCCCAGCAGCACAAGGGACGGTATCACGATGCCGAAAACGGCCCAGCCTGTCAAACAGCCCCGGCCTCCTCGCCGGCCTTTTCCGCTTCCTCCGCGGCCTTCAGCTCATCCACCTTCTGCTGGAGCTGGGCAGCCGCATCGCTGCCGGACATATCCGGCAGCTCGGGTAGCTCCTCCAGCTGGCTGATACCCATGGTGCGCAGAAACAGGTCGGTCGTGTGATACAGGGTGGGCCGCCCCACGGCCTCCAGATGGCCGCAGGGCTCGATAAGCCCCCGCTCTGCCAGCACGCCCACGGTGTAGGAGCTGTCCACCCCGCGCATCTGCTCGATATAGGCCCTTGTCACCGGCTGGAAGTAGGCCACGATAGCCAGCACCTCCAGGGAGGCCGGAGACAGCTTCGGCGCCCGGCGCTGCTCCAGGGCGCGGGTTATCTCCGTGGCGTATTCCGGGGCGCTGTGGAGCTGAAGCGAATCATTCAGCCGCACCAGGCGGACCCCCCGCTCCTGCTCCTCATATTCCCGAGCCAGCGCAGCCCCGGCATCCAGGACGGTCTGCTCGTCCGTGTCCAGCACCAGGGCGATGCGCGATGCGCTCACCGGGTCGCCGGAGGCGAACAGAATGGCCTCTATCCCGCTTTTCAGATGCTGTTCATCCATAATCCATGCTCTCCAATATATCCTCCGTATCGCCCCCGGTGAAGGTGACGAGATAGTCCTCCCCCTCTCGGTCGATGGTCACGCTGCCCATGGAGCACATCTCCAGCAGGGAGATAAAGGTCGCCACCAGCTCCGACCGGCTGGCCGCCATAGCATAGAGCTCCCGGAGCGGCGTGGTCCTTCGCCCGGACAAAAGCTCTATGAGCTGACGGCCCTTGTCCCGGACGCTGTAAATGATAGGCCGGGGCACGGCTACGCGGCTCTCCTCCTCCGGGACGGAAACGCCCTTTTGCAGCATACCCGCCAGGGCCGCCATCAGCTCCCATGGCCGATGGGAATAATCATAGGCTCCATATTTCGGCAGCGGCTCCTGAGGCGTCGAAAACAGCAGAGCGCCCGCCTCCAGCTGCTTTGCCAGGGCCGGGATGACCTCCTTCACGGCGGCGAAGGCGTCCCGGCAGCGGAGCTGCTCCAGACTGGAGATGAGAAGCTCCAGCTCGGACACCTCCTCCGTTCCGGCCAGGAGGGTCTTCGTCTTGATATATACCAGATGGGAGGCCATCTGGACGAATTCGCTGGCCACCTCCAGGTCCATGCGTTGCATCCGGGCCAGCCATTCCAGGTACTGATCCAGGATATCCGCGATTTTGATATCCCGTATCTCTATTTTGTTTTTTGAGAGGAGCATCAGAATCAGGGTCAGCGGACCTTCAAAGTCCTGCATCTCCTCCTTTGATTTTATGATGCCCTCCAGATGAAAGGTCGGCGTCTCCATATCAGCGGCTCACCAGATTATAACCAAATTCCGCAATGATAAACAGCTTATCATAGACCCAGCCCGTGACCGTGGACAGAATGCCGGATATCCCGCCGGTGGCCACCAGCACCAGCATGATGATCATGCCGTATCTTTCATACCGCATCAGCTTTTCATAGGCGCTGTCGCTCAGGAAGGAATACAGCACCTTGGAGCCGTCCAGTGGCGGGATGGGAATGAAATTGAATATCGCCAGGGCCAGGGAGAGATAGGAGGTCGTATAGACCATCTGCACGATTGCGGCGGTGAAGGCGTTCCCCCTCAGGTACAGGGGCCACAGCAGACCATACAGAAACAGAAAAACGATTGCAATGATGATGTTGCACACCGGCCCGGCCAGAGCGGTCAGGGCCATGCCCCGCTTGGGGTCCTTGAAGTTCCGCATATTCACGGGTACGGGCTTTGCCCAGCCGAATTTGAACAGCACCATGCAAACGAGCCCCCATATGTCGATATGGCGGATGGGGTTCAATGTCAGGCGTCCGGCGTTCTTGGCGGTGTTGTCCCCCAGCTTATAGGCCACGAAGCCGTGGCTCAGCTCATGCAGGGTGATGCACACCAGGGCCGGTATCACCGACAGGAGGATATCCGTCAGCACCGACCAGTCCAGCCCGCTCCAAATCGTTTTTAAGGCATCCATATTTCCCCTCCCATACTGATACTGACGCATTCTGCCGCCCTGAGGGCGGCAGGCGCTTCCATCCCGGCACACCTGCGCCCGCAGGGGCAGATCATATCCGGGCGGAGATGGCTCCCAGCAGCTCCTGGCGTCCCGTCCGCTTTTCGGCGGAAAAGGGCAGCAGCATAATGTCCTCCTCCAGCGCCAGGGTCTCCCGTATCAGGGCCAGATTCGGCTCCATCTCCGATTTTTTCAGCTTGTCCCACTTGTTGGCCACCACCACCCGGGGGCAGTCGCAGCTTTCAAACAGGCCGTTCATCATGCAGTCCAGGGCCGTCGGCTTATGACGGCCGTCTACAATCTGCACACCCAGGGTGATGTTCTCCGGCTCGGAAAAGAAATCCTCCATAAGCCGGCTCCACCGGTCCTTTTCCGTCTGGGGGACCTTGGCGTAGCCATAGCCCGGCAAATCCACGAACCAGACGGCGTCCGCCACCAGGAAATAGTTCACGTTGGTGGTCTTTCCCGGCGCAGAGCCGACCCGCGCCAGGTTCTTCCGGTTTAAAAGGCAGTTGATCACCGAGGATTTTCCCACGTTGGATTTTCCCGAAAACACCACGCAGGGCCGTCCGTCGTGGATAAAGCCCTTTTTGTCTCCGGCAGACTTCACGAATTCCGCAGGCTCAAACCGCATCGTTTCCCTCCCGGCAAAGCGCGGCGTCCAGCACCGTCTCCACCCGGCTAGCGGTGATGAAATTCAGCGCCGCGCGGACAGTCTGGTCGATCTCCGCCAGATCCGGCTCGTTGTCCGCAGGGATGATGACCGTGTGGATGCCCGCCCGCAGGGCGGCCATGGTCTTTTCCCGGAGGCCGCCGATGGGCAGCACCCGGCCCCGCAGGGTTATCTCGCCGGTCATAGCCACGTCCTGCCGGACGGGAATGCCCGTCAGGGCAGAGACCAGCCCCGTGCAGATGGTCACACCGGCGGAGGGTCCGTCCTTGGGCACGGCTCCCTCCGGGAAGTGGATGTGTATGTCCTTTTTCTCATAGAAGCCCGGCTCCACGCCCAGCTCCTCCGCATGGCTGCGGATATAGGTCATGGCGGCCCGGGCAGACTCCTTCATCACATCCCCAAGGTTTCCGGTCAGCTCCAGCTTGCCCGTTCCGGGCATAACGCCCACCTCGGCGTCCAGCATTTCTCCGCCGACGCTGGTCCAGGCCAGGCCGTGGACAAGGCCCACCTCCGCGCCGGATGCCGATCTGGTGTCCTTATACTTCGCGGGACCCAGCAGCTCCTCCAGGCCTCCGGCCCGGATATAACGGGATTTGAACTGCCCTGCCACGATGCCTGCCGCCGTTTTGCGGCAGAGGGCGGCAATCTGCTGCTCCAGCCTGCGCACGCCGGATTCTCTGGTATAAAGGGCGATAAGCTCCCGTATGGCTCCGTCGCTGATACGAATCTGGTTTCCGTTCAGGCCGTGCTTTTTCCGCTGCTTCGGCAGCAGATGACGCTTTGCGATGGCCAGCTTTTCCTCGTCCGTATAGCTGGAGAGCTCCAGCACCTCCATCCTGTCCAGCAGGGCGGGAGGAATCGTGTCCGCCGTATTGGCCGTGGTAATGAAAAACACATAGGACAGGTCGAAGGGCAGCTCCAGGAAATGATCCCGGAACTGGCTGTTCTGCTCCGGGTCCAGCGCCTCCAGCAGGGCCGCCGACGGGTCGCCCCGATAGTCCGAGCCCAGCTTGTCTATCTCGTCCAGCACCATGACGGGATTTTTACTGCCCGCCTGCTGGATACCGGCCATGATGCGGCCCGGCATAGCCCCCACATAGGTCTTGCGGTGGCCCCGAATCTCCGCCTCGTCATGAACGCCGCCCAGGGAGATGCGGCACAGCTTCCGGTTCATAGCCCGGGCAATGCTCAGCGCGATGCTGGTCTTGCCCGTGCCCGGAGGGCCCAGCAGGCACAGGATGGAGCCCTTCGACTCCGGCGAGAGCGCGCGGACGGACAGGTATTCCACAATGCGGTCCTTGATCTTTTCCAGACCGAAATGGTCCTCATCCAGCGCCTTGCGCACCGCCTGGGCGTCCAGGTTCTCCTCTGTCTCCGCCGTCCACGGCATTTCCAGGCAGGTGTCCAGATAGCTGCGTATAACCGCGGACTCCGCGCTGCCGTAGGGCTGCTTGGCCAGACGGCCGATCTCCTTGTTCAGCTTGGACGCCACCACCTCCGGCAGATCTGCCGTGGCGACGGCAAGACGGTATTCCTCGATATCGTCTCCCCCGCCGAACTCGTCCTCGCCCAGCTCCGCCTGGATGCTGCGAAGCTGCTCCCGGAGATACATATCCCGCTGGCCCTTGCGGATACGGCGGGCGGTCTCATCGTTCAGCTCTAGCTCCGCGTCCAGAACATCCAGCTCCCAGCGGAGCATACGGTTCACCAGCGCGATACGGCGCACGGGGCGCAGCTCCTCCAGCACCAGCTGCTTCTGGTCGCTGCGCATATAGATGTTCTGGGTAACGTAATCCGCTACATAGCCCGGATCGTTGCTCTCCGTGATGGCCCGAAGGGTATCGGTCATATCCAGACCGCAGGTCTCGCCGTATTTTTCCACAAGACCGTAGCACTGGCGCATGAGGGCCTCGCCCTTTACGGCGGAGCGGGGGGAGCGCTCGTCCTCCAGCGTCTCCACCTGGGCGCGGAAATAGGGGGTCTTGGCCGTCAGCCGGACAAGGTATCCCCTGGATATGCCCTCGACCATGGCCTTTCCCGCTTCCTCGCCGGGAATGCGGAGTATCTGCCGCACGCGGCATATGGTACCGATCTGGTAAAAGCTGTCTGCGCTCTCCGGCTCCTGCTGAGAGGGGTCCCGCAGTGTCACAAGGAACACCGTCTGATCTCCCTCCATCGCCCCGTCCAGGGCCGCCATGGTGCTGGACTGCTCCACGTCGAATATGATCCGCATATCAGGGAAAACGGAAAAGCCCCGCATCGGCACCAGGGGGAGAGTTTTGTGTTGAGAAGTGATTGTAGCTTCAGTATCCATAAGCTTATGATAATATACCTCATGGGCCGCACCTTCGTGCGGCCCTGCTCGTTTGTTTTAAGATGCGTCCCGGCTGAGCCGCTTTCGTCTGTATACCACAGGACGGGAACCGTTCTGCACGCAGTCAGCCGTGATAACGACCTTCTCGATGGTCTTGTCAGAGGGAATCTCATACATGACCTCCGTCATGATACCCTCCACAATGCTTCGCAGGCCGCGGGCACCGATATCCATGGCGATGGCCTTGTCCGCGATGGCGGCCAGGGCGCTGGGCTCGAATTCCAGGGCCACATTGTCATAGGACAGCATGGCCTGATACTGCTTCACCAGGGCGTTTTTCGGCTCCGTCAGGATGCGGATCAGGCTCTCCCTGTCAAGGCTCTCCAGGGTGGTGATGACCGGCAATCGGCCGATAAGCTCCGGAATGATGCCGAATTTCAGCAGATCGTGGCTCTGGACGTGAGACAGAATTTCTCCCATATCCTTCTCCTTTTTGGAGGAAACCTCTCCGCCGAAGCCCATGCTTTTCCGGTCGAGCCGGTTTTCAATGATCTTCTCCAGGCCGTCGAAGGCGCCGCCGCAGATGAACAGGATATTGGAGGTATCCACATGGATGAACTCCTGATGGGGGTGCTTGCGCCCGCCCTGAGGCGGAACGGCGGCCACCGTCCCCTCCAGTATCTTCAGAAGGGCCTGCTGGACGCCCTCGCCGGATACGTCCCGGGTGATGGAGGTATTCTCGCTCTTGCGGGATATTTTGTCCATCTCGTCGATATAGATGATGCCGTGCTCGGCGCTCTCCACATCGAAATCCGCCGCCTGCAGCAGCCGGAGCAGGATGTTCTCCACATCCTCTCCCACATAGCCGGCCTCGGTCAGAGTGGTGGCGTCCGCGATAGCAAAGGGGACGTTCAGCATACGGGCCATGGTCTGGGCGAACAGGGTCTTGCCACTGCCCGTCGGTCCCACCAGCAGAATATTGGATTTTTGCAAATCCACGTCTGTCTCGCCCCCGTGAAGGATGCGCTTGTAGTGGTTGTATACCGCCACGGACAGGGCGACCTTCGCCCGCTCCTGGCCGATGATGTATTCATCCAGGGCCGCTTTTATCTCCTTGGGCTTGGGCACATTTCCGGCGGTCAGCTGGCCGATGCTGGTGTCCCGGGTGTATTCCGGTTCCTCCTTCAGGCCATACTCCTCGCCGATGATATCCACGCACAGGCGGACGCACTCGTCGCAGATATAAGCATCGTTTCCGGCGATCAGCCGCCCCGTCTGGGACTGGGGCTTGCCGCAAAAGCTGCATCGTATCGTTTTTCTATCGCCGTCTCTCGGCATTCGCTCGTTCCCCTTTATCTTTTATAGATGACCTTGTCGATAAGACCAAACTCCTTGGCCTCCTCCGCCGTCATGAAATTATCCCGCTCGCAGGCATCCACGATGACCTCATAGGGCTGATTCGTGTTCTCCGCCAGGATATGGTTCATCCGCTCCTTGATGGTCTCCAAACGGCGCAGATGGATGGCCATGTCGGTGATCTGTCCCTGGGTGCCGGCAGAGGGCTGATGAATCATGATCTCTGCGTTGGGCAGAGCGATGCGTTTTCCCTTGGCGCCGCTGGACAGCAGGAACGCGCCCATGCTGGCCCCCAGGCCCACGCAGATGGTGGAGACATCACACTTGATGTACTGCATGGTATCATAGATCGCCATGCCTGCGGTAACGCTGCCGCCGGGGCTGTTGATATAAAACTGGATATCCTTGTCCGGGTCCTGCCCCTCCAGATAGAGAAGCTGCGCCACCACAAGCGACGCGGTGGTATCGTTTACCTCCTCCGACAGCATGATGATGCGGTCGTTCAGTAAGCGGGAAAAAATATCATAGGAACGCTCCCCACGGGAGGTCTGTTCCACTACATACGGTACTAAGCTCATTATAGCATCGCTCCTTTCCATAAGAGCCTATCCATTTTTTGCCTGGGTTATTCCGCCGAGGGAGCGGCCTCTTCCTCCGCGGCAGGAGCTGCGTCCTCCGAAGGCGCGGCCTCCTCTGCGGGAGCCTCCTCGGCTTCCTCCTCTGCCACGGGCTCGGTGGGAACGCCGGTGGAGAAGATGATTTCCGCCGCCCGGCGGGTTCTGATATCGCTGGTGATGGCGTCCACAGGAACGGCGCCCTTCACGGTCTCGAGGCTGGTCTGATACTGGTCGGCCACCTTTTCATATTCCGCATCGATATCCTCCTGGGTGACCTCGATGCCCTCCGCCGTAGCGACAGCGTCCAGCAGCAGCTCGGTCTTGACACGGCGCTCCGCCGTGGGACGGCACTGCTCCCGGAAGTCCGCCACAGACTGACCGAGATACTGGAGATAGAGCTGGAGATTCAGCCCGTTCATCTGCAGGTTCTGGTCGTACTCGTTGATCATGTTATCGATCTGCTCCTCCACCATGGCGTCGGGGATATCGGCCTGGATGGCGTCCCCGGCCCGGATGATCAGCTCGTTATGGAACTCCTCCTCCTCCGCTGCTGCGGCGGCGCTCTCCTCCAGACGGGTGCGGACGGATGCCTTATACTCCTCCATGGTGTCGAACTCGGACACGTCCTTGGCGAGCTCGTCGTCCAGCTCGGGCAGCTGCTCCTCCTTGACCTCCTGGCATTTCACATGGAACACAGCGGGCTTTCCGGCCAGCTCCTCCGCATGATATTCCTCCGGGAAGGTGACATCTATATCCCGCTCCTCTCCGGCGGACATGCCCACGACTCCGTCCTCGAAGCCGGGGATAAAGGAGTTGGAGCCCAGCTCCAGGTTATGGCCCTCGGCAGCGCCGCCGTCAAAGGCCACGCCGTCCACGGTGCCCAGATAATCGATGACCACCGTGTCCCCCTTCTGGGCGGGACGCTCCACCGTCACGATGCGGGCGTTGCGCTTCTGGACCTTCGCCAGCTCTGCGGCCACCTTCTCCTCCGAAACCTCCGCAGAGGGCTTGGGGGCTTCCACGCCCCGGTACTGGCCCAGGGTGACCTCCGGCCACACGGCCGTGACAAAGGAGAGCGTCAGCTCTTTTTCCTCGGAAACATCCACATTCTTCACCGCAGGACGGCCCACCGCGCGCAGGCCCAGCTCCTCCACGGCAAAGCGGAAGGCCTCGGGGGCCAGCTCGTCCGTGGCGTCCTCATAGAAAACGTCCTTGCCGTACATGCCCTCGATAACCATGCGAGGGGCCTTGCCCTTGCGGAAGCCCTGGATATATATCTGGCTCTTGTTCTTCTGATAGACCGTGTTGATGGCCTTCTCGAACTCGGCGGCGCTGCACACCACGTCAAAGGCAGTGGTGCTCTTTTCCTGCTTCTCTACATTCTTTACGATCATGGGTTGGTTGCCTCCTTCCTATATTACGCGGGTAAAATGAATTTATAAAGTGAATCAGCTATGTATTGTATCAAATCTTATAAGATTTTACAAGGCTTAAAGAAAATTCCGTCTCCGGAAACGCATATATGCCGCGTCCCCTCCCAGCTGCCGTTAAAGGCCAGCCGCAGGCTGTCCCCATGGAGATGGCCGCTACAGCAGACCTTCGCCTGATACTGTCGCAGCAGGGATAATATTTCCGGGCAGAGGTAGCCGCCGTATTTCGGCGGATAATGGAGAAAAACGTATTTATCCCGCTCTCCGGCGGCCTTCAGGCTGGCCTCCAGGCGCAGCGTCTCCCGGTCGATCAGCTTTTTGTCGTGAGCCGTGCCCCGGGATTCCTCATAAAACCAGCCTTTGGTGCCGCAGATGGCGGCATTGTCTCCATAAGGATAGGCGTTATTATGGAGAAAGGCGATGGTATGGAAATCATTTTTCTCCAGAAAGGCGTTCAGCTTGGCGGCGGAGGTCCACCAGTAATCATGGTTTCCCTTCAGGATGATCTTCCGGCCCGGCAGGGCCTCGATAAAGCGAAAATCCTCCAGCGCCTCATCCAGGTCGATGCCCCAGCTCACGTCCCCGCAGAGGACGCACACGTCATCCTCCGTCAGGGCGGAAAAGCCCGCTTTGATTTTTTCTACATAATTTTCCCACCGGGGTCCGAACACGTCCATAGGCTTATTGGCCGTCAGGGACAGATGCAGATCGCCTATGGCAAAAAGTGACATGGGTATAAACGCTCCTCCCGCCGCAGATACTATCCGCGAGGTGATCGAAATGGATAAACAAAACTGCGACAGCCAGGGATGCGACTGCATCAGCGGTGTTTGCTGCAGCGTAGAGAGCTGCCGGCACCACGCGATCGGCGATGTATGCACCGCCGCGCATATCGACGTCAAGAGCGAGGACGCCACTACGAAGGCCGAGACCTTCTGCGGCACCTTCGCGCCTGTGGACACCTGGCAGACCCTGTAAAAACCTCAGGGGCGGCTCACGCCGCCTCTACATAGAGGCGCCCTTACGCCAGAAATTCCGCCACGGCCTGCTCCATGTCCCCGACCTCGACCCACTTTTCAAAGCGGACAGGCTTATCCGCCAGACAGGCCAGAGGCGCGGGGGCGGGAATGCCGGTCTCCGCCGCCAGCAGCTCCATCAGGGCCGGGCCGGTCTCCTCTGTCCGGACCCCCAGGGCCTCCAGCACGGAGCCGCCGAATTTATAGGGGCTCGCCGTGGATACGATGACGCAGGGAGCGTCCGAGCCGGTCTCCGCCCGGTAATCCGCCAGCACCCGGCTGGCCACGGCGGTGTGGGTATCCATAAGGTAGCCCTGTTCGCTCCAGCGCTTTCCGATCTCCTTCAGGGAATCGGCGTTTTTGCACCAGCCGCCGTAAAACTCCGTCTGAACGGCTGCGCGGATATCCTGACCCACATCGTACCGGCCGGCGTCCGACAGCTGCGCCATGAAGCCGCTGACCGCGGCGGCGTCTCCCGTCAGGCAGTACAGGAGCCGCTCCAGGTTGGAGGACACCAGGATGTCCATGGAGGGAGAGCCAGTCTGATAGAAGGGACGGTTTTTGTCATATACGCCGGTGCGGATGAAATCGGTCAGCACGTTGTTGTCGTTGGAGGCGCAGATGAAGCGGCCCACAGGCAGGCCCATGCGTTTTGCGAACCATCCGGCCAGGATGTTTCCGAAGTTTCCGGTGGGAACGCAGAAGTCCAGCTTGTCCCCCAGGGCAAGCTTCCCCTCGTTCACGAAATCACAGTAAGCGGAGAAGTAATAAACGATCTGCGGGACCAGTCGGCCCCAGTTGATGGAGTTGGCAGAGCTGAGGAAATAGCCCCGCTCATTCAGCTTTTCGGCAAAGCCCTTGTCGGCAAAGATCTTTTTCACGCCGGTCTGGGCGTCGTCGAAGTTGCCCTCCACCGCTACCACATTTACATTTCCGCCCTCCTGGGTGGCCATTTGCAGCTTCTGCACCTGGGATACCCCGTCCTTGGGATAGAACACCATAATACGGGTGCCGGGCACGTCCCGGAAGCCCTCCAGAGCCGCCTTCCCCGTATCGCCGCTGGTGGCGACCAGGATGCTGACCGTGCGCTTTTCCCCGTTTTTCCCGAGGCTGGCAGTCAGGAGCCGGGGCATGATCTGGAGCGCCATATCCTTGAAGGCGCAGGTGGGGCCGTGCCACAGCTCCAGCACGCCGGTCTTATCGTCCAATACATGCAGGGGCGCGATGGATGGGCAGTCGAAATTGTCCCCATAGGAGGCGGCGGCGATCTGCTCCAGCTCCGCCTGGGAAAATTCCTCCAAATACAGGCCCAGGATGCGCACCGCCCGGCTCCGGTAATCCAGGCCGCACAGCTCGCGGATAAAATCCAGGCTCACGGAGGGTATCTCCGTGGGTACATACAGCCCCCCGTCCGGGGCTATGCCATGGATGATGGCCTGGGACGCGGTGATGCCCGCCGTCCCCTGTCTTGTGCTGACATAGTTCATATCTGGTAAGCGTCCTCTATATGATGAATTTCCGGTTTCTCTGTCATCGTCCCCTGGGGGGCGTATACCTCCAGCACGTCGAACCGGGGCTGACGTCTGGTGGGGTTTTCAGACAGCCACAGCTCCGCTGCCATGATGACGCGGCGCTGCTTGTCCTCTGTCACATATTCCATCGCCCGGGCAAAATCCGCGTTCCGGCGGAGCTTCACCTCGGCGAACACGATATAGCGCCTGTCCTGGGCGATAATATCTATTTCCCCGAAGCGGCAGGCATAGTTGCGGCCGATGATCTTATATCCCCGGCGCCTGAGGTACCGGCAGGCCGCGTCCTCCCCGAAGGCGCCCAGGAGCTTTTTATCGCTTGGCATAATATTTTTTCAGAAAGGACATACGGTGCGCCGGGCAGGGGCCGTATTCGTCCAGAGCCGCGTAATGGGCGCGGGTGCCGTAGCCCTTGTGCTTTTCAAAGCCGTATTTGGGATATTGGGTGGCAAGCTCTGTCATGAGCCGGTCACGGGACACCTTGGCCAGCACGGAGGCCGCCGCGATGCAGGCGCACTTCCCGTCTCCCCCGATGACGCTCTGGGCCGGTATTCTTATGTCCCGCGTGGTATTGCCGTCTATCAGGGCCATATCCGGAGGCGGCGCGAGCTGCTCGATGGCCCGGTTCATGGCGAGAAGGGCAGCGGTCAGGATGTTCAGCGCTTCGATCTCTTCCACGGAGGCGTAGGCGATGCCATAGGCCACGGCCTTTTCCTGTATGATGGGAAACAGCCGCTCCCGCTGCCTTGCCGTCAGCTTTTTGGAGTCGTTCAGTCCCGGCAGCTCGCAGCCGCAGGGCAATATCACCGCCGCCGCGCACACCGGCCCCGCCAGGGGCCCGCGCCCGGCCTCGTCCACCCCGCAGATCAGGGACAGGCCCTGCTCATGCAGGGCGGCCTCCGTCGTCCAGAGGTCAGCCGGGGCGTTCAAGGCTTATCCTCCCCAGCTTGCCGCCCCGGAACTCGTCCAGCAGGATGGCGGCCATACGCTCTGTGTTGACCTCGCCGCCGGCCATGAGAAAGCCCCGCTTTCTGGCGCAGGCCTCCAGCAGCTCCCAGCCCTGGGCCTCCGGGTCAGGGTCTATTTTATACCGGGCCGTCAGGGCCGCCGGGTATTCCGCCCGCAGAAGCACCAGCAGCTTCGCCGCCAGCTCCTCCCTGTCCAGCACGTCGTCCTTCACCGCGCCTGTAAAGGCCAGGCGCTCTCCCGTGGCCTGATCCACGAACTTGGGCCACAGGATACCGGGGGTATCCAGCAGCTCCAGCTGGTTATCCACCGTGATCCACTGCTTGCCCCGGGTCACACCGGGACGGTCGGAGACGGCGGCTGTTTTCCGGCCGCTGACCTTATTGATAAAGGTGGATTTTCCCACATTGGGCACGCCCACCACCATGGCCCGCATGGGGCCGTTTTTGTCCCGCAGGGCCCGAAGGGCCTTCGGCAGCTCCTTCACGCCCCGGCCGGAGCGGGCGTCGCACTCCATAAAGGGCGTTCCCAGGGCCTTGTAATACTCTCTCCACCTGGCAGTGACATTGGGGTCCGCCTGATCCGCCCGGTTGAGTATCAGCAGCCTGGGCTTCCGCCCGGCAATGATCTCATCCAGGTCGGGATTCCGGCTGGAGGCGGGAATGCGGGCATCCACCACCTCACAAACCACGTCCACCAGCTTCAGACTGTCCTGCATCATCCGCTCGGCCTTTTTCATGTGGCCGGGGAACCATTGTATATCAGCCATCGCTCCCGTAGATCGCCCCCATCTTGCTCAGCGGCATGATGCGGAAGATCACCTTTCCCATAATATACCTGGTGTCAACACAGCCCACCCGGGCATCCCGGCTGTCCGTGGAGTTATTGCGGTTATCGCCCATAACGAACACGCACCCCTCCGGAACGGTGATTGGCCCCTCAAAGTCCTCCTGGGTGTAGGTCAGCTCGTTCACATACGGCTCGTCCAGCGCCACGCCGTCCACATATACAATGCCCAGGGTGAAGTCGATATCCACGGTCTGGCCCTCCACGGCGATGACCCGTTTGACGATAGGCTCCTCCCGCAGCGTCTCCTTCCGCAGGACGACAATATCCCCCTGCTCATAATCCCCGGCCCAGCGGGTGATGATGATTTTGTCCCCGTCGTCCAGAGTGGGCACCATGGAATAGCCCACCACGTCGATGACCCGGGCCACAAACACGAACAGCAGCACGCACACGATCAGCGCCAGCACCAGGCACTGTATCCACTCATAGGATTCCTTATAGGGGCTGACAGGGACGACCTCCTCCGGAGCCTCCTGGAGCTCGTCCTGCTCCGCCGGCTTTTCGCTGCGGCGCTTTTGTTTTTTCCTGGCCGCCTTCTGGTTTTGGGCCAGGTGGGAGCCTTTATGTGTATCATTCAATTACCTTACCCCTTTCTCGAACGGGGAAAGCGCCTGCCGGGACGCCGGTATCTTATGA
>JAJQBY010000058.1 GCA_021203045.1 Oscillospiraceae bacterium
TGTTCTTTATTTTAGCGCGCAGACGGCGCATGCGCGCCACGAGCTGGGGGGCGGGCGTGTAGGCGGGGGCGGCGTCGCGAGCCTTTGCGCGGGCGGCGGGTCTGCGGTCGCCCTTTTCGATCTCCTCCGCCGTGTGCAGCCCCTTCTGATGCCAGGAGTGGACGATGGAATTCATATATTTCCATTTCAGCTCGCCGGTGTTGGTGACCGTGCGGTCGGCGGCCATGGCCAGGGCCTCCGGCCCGAAGCCCAGGGTGATCCAGTCGTCTATATATTTCCGCTCCGTGGGGGACAGCCGCCGGTCATGGATGCCCATGGCCCGCTGTATCTGCCCGGCCAGGGAGCGGCGGCGCTCCCGCTCGGCCAGCCATGCCTCCGCCTGATCGTAGGTGACAAGCTCCAGATTCACCCACCGGTAGGCCTCCTTTTCGATGTATGCAAAGCCCAGGGGACGGCCGGGACCGTATTTTTCCTCGCTTTCCTCCTTGCAGTGGTGAATCAGCAGCATGATCACATCCACCGGCAGGGCTAGGTTGTCATAGATGCCGAACAGCCGCTTCAGGTCGGCGCTGCTCAGCACACGCCCCAGGGCGGTCTGGGCCTCATCCACCAGGGCCCTGAACTCCGGGCTCTCCTCGCTGCGGCGGACAACGTCTCTGGCCTGATATTGAGGCAGCTCTCCGGCGGTGGCCGGCTCCGGCGTGGCGGCGGACAGCAGTCCCATCCGCTCCAGGCGGGTGGCGGCGGCCTGCACCGCCCGCTGGCTCAGCCGCAGATCCCGGCAGGCCCGGGCCTCGTCATAGGTGCCGCCGCATTTCAGTATATGCAGATATAAGAGCGCGCCGTCTCCGTCGCTGGCGGACAGCAGCGCCTCCACGTCTCCCAGCGGCACTACGAATACGGCGGGGCGGCATATTTTTCGCTTTCCTTCGTCCATGATTCTTCCTTGTCTGTCTTTGGTGTTGGATGTATTATAGCATAAACCCCTGTTTTTGTCATGGATAATATACGGCGCCGTCCGGGCGGCTTTGCGCAGGCTGGACAAGCGTGGTATAATATCCTCCTAATAGAAAAAATGCCGAAAGGAACTGTATATATGAACGGACAGATCGATCTGCATATCCACACCACCGCCTCCGACGGAACGGACTCCCCCCGCCAGGTGGTGGAGCTGGCCCGTTCCCTGGGGCTGCGGGCCATTGCCATCACGGACCACGACAGCGTGGCCGGTGTGGCCCAGGCCCGGGAAGCCGGGGCGGAGCTGGGCGTGGAGGTGGTCGCCGGAATCGAGGTGTCGGCGGACTACAAGGGAAACCGGGCCCATATTCTGGGCTATTTCATAGACCCTGACTCGCCGGCCCTGGCCCCGGCGGTGAACTGGGCGGTGAACGAGCGGGAGACCCGGAACGAAAAGATAGTGGGGGCTATGGAGGCGGATGGCTTCGATATCAGCCTGGAGCGGCTGCGGGCGGCCTATCCCGACGCCGTGCTGGGACGGCCCCATATGGCGGAATGGCTGATGAACAAGGGCTATGTCTCCTCCATCAAGGAGGCCTTCGACCGTTATCTGGGAGAGGGCATGCCCTATTACCGGCCCAGGGAGCGGATGCCCATGGCCCAGGCCATGGAGGTCATCGCCCGGGCCGGCGGCGTGCCGGTGCTGGCCCATCCCTTCCAGTACGGCTATGACGAGGAGGAGCGCATCGCCTTTATCCGGGCCGGTATGGCGGCGGGCTGCCGGGGCCTGGAGGCGCATTACTCCGAGCACAGCCCGGCCCAGCGGCAGTGGCTGATGGAGCGGGCGGCGGAATATGGCCTGAAGGTATCCGGCGGCAGCGATTATCACGGCAGCCGGAAGCCCCATATTCAGATGGGCTCCGGCATCCAGGGGGGCTTGGCCGTGCCCTATGAGGTGCTGGAGCGGCTGCGCCCCTGACGGCGGCGTATTGGCACTTGTTTTACGGCGGTATTTTGTTTATAATATAGGGTAAATCCAAAAGCGGAAAGACAGCCGGACGGCCTGTTCAGGACCGGCCGGGAATGACGAGGTTATTATGCTGCATCTTCTGGCGCCTGCGGGAAGCTCGGAGGCGGTCATCGCCGCCGTACAGAACGGGGCCGATATGATATATATGGAATATGGCGCCGTGGCGGGAGAGCGGAGCATGAGCCGGGAGGACCTTTCCCAGAGCATCCGCTATTGCCGGGTGCGGGGCTGCGGGGCCGCCGTGACCATGGATGAGCTTCTGACGGATGAGCAGCTGCCGGAGGCGGTGAAGCGGGCCGTCTATGCCGCGGAGCAGGGGGCGGAGGTCATCTTGGTGCGGGATCTGGGGCTTATCCAGGCGTTGCGCCGCGTCCTGCCGGAGGTGGCCCTGTGGGGCAGCGTCCGCATGGGAATACATAACCTGGATGGGGCGCTGACCGCCGCCGCCCTGGGCCTGCGCCGCATCACCCTGGCTCCGGAGCTGGAGCTGGAGCAGATTCAGACCATCGCGGCAGGGGTCCCTGTGGAGACAGCCGTATGCGTCCACGGGCCGGTGTGCTTCTCCTACAGCGGCCAGTGCTATATGAGCGCCATGGGCGATCAGGGCCTGAGCGACAGCACCCTGCGCTGCGCAGAGCCGTGCCGGGAGCGGCTGACCCTGGGCGGACGAATGGATGAGTATCCCCTGTCCATGGCTGACAGATGTCTGATCGGACACCTGGAGGAGCTGGAGCAGGCGGGGGTCGACTGGGCGGTGATCGGGGGCCGGGGCCGCCGGCCGGAGTATTCCGGCTTTGTGACGGGGCTATACGTCAGGGCCCTGCGGGAGCAGGTGCTTCCCACTCAGGAGGAGCAGGACCGGCTGGCCCAGGCCCTGTCCCCCAACGGCTTGAGCGCCGGCCCCCTGGACCCGTCGGGCACGGCGGCGCTGCTGTCCCCGCCCGTGAAGCCGGACAGATCGGCGGAACGGCTTTTGTCCGACGTGCGGAAAAGCTATATGAGCGGGGAGCTGCGCCGGGTGCCCGTCAGCCTTTATGTGGTCATGCGCAAGGGGAAAAACGCCCTCTTTGCGGCGGAGGACGATCAGGGCCACCGGGCCGTGTTCGAGGGATACGAGCCCATCGACCTGGGCCGTCAGGGGCTTTCCGGGAGCCGGGTGCGGGAGGTGATGTACCGCTCCGGCGGCACGCCCTACAGCTGCTCGGACGTGAATTGCTCCATCGACCCTGACCTGGATTATTCCGATGAGGCGCTGGACGATGCGAGGAAAAATCTCCTGTCCAAGATCACGGAGGCCCGCCGCCAGCCGAAGGCGGTGACGGTGGGGGATATGCCCCCTGCACCGGAGGCTGCGCCTGTTCCGGAGAGAACGAATTTCATCATCCAGGTGACGAAGGAGGAGCAGCTGACCGAGGCGCTGGCCAAGGCGGAGCCGGATTATCTCTATGTCCCGGCGGAGCTCCTGGCCGCCGGAGCCGCCGGTACGGCGTATTTCCGGGACCGGGGGGCCAGAATCGTGGCTGTGCTGCCCCGTATCGTGACGGACGGGGAGATGCCCACCCTCCATGAGCTTCTGGCCGCCCTGCGGTCCGTGGGGGTGGAGGAGGTCCTGGCGGGCAGCCTGGGTCTTGTTCCTGCCGCCCTGCAGGCGGGAATGGCCCCGCGGGGAGATTTCGGCCTGAACGTGACAAACGCCCGCGCCTTCGCCCGGCTGACCCATGCGGGGTTCCGGTCCCTGACCGCCTCCTTTGAGCTGTCCGCCCGGCAGATATGGGGCCTGGCGGCCTACGGCAATGCGGAGATGATCGTATACGGCCGGGCGCCGGTGATGGTGACGGAGCGGTGCCTGATACGCAGCAGCGCGGGGCGCTGCGCCTGCTCGACCCCCACCAGCATGGGCGACCCCTATGGGAGCGTCTATCCGGTGGAGAAGGAATTCGGTTGCCGGAACGTGGTATACGACGGGAAGAAGATATTTCTGGCGGACAGACCGGATATATACGGCGAACGGGGCCTGTGGGGCGTGCGGCTGCTGTTCACCACGGAGAGCGCCAGGGAATGCGTATCCGTGGCGGAGCGGTACCGGGACAGGAACCGCTATCAGCCCATCAATATCAGCCGGGGCGCGTACCCGAAAGGAGCATTATGGACCTGATACTGGCATCGGCCTCCCCCAGACGGCGGGAGATATTGGAGCATATCGGCGCAGACTTCCGCATTATCCCTGCCGTGGGGCCGGAAAATCCTCCCGCCGGGGCATCGGGCGGGGAGACGGCTATCGCCCTCTCCGGAGCCAAGGCCGGGGAGGTGGCGGCAGCCCACCCGGACAGCGTGGTCATCGGGGCGGATACGGTGGTGGAGGTGGACGGCGTCCTGCTGGGAAAGCCCAGAGATGAGCAGGATGCGGCCCGGATGCTCCGGCTGCTCTCCGGGCGGAGCCACCATGTCTATACCGGTGTAACTGTGATAAAGGACGGCAGGGCCGTGAGCCGGGCGGAGGAGACCACCGTGGTTTTCCGGACGCTGACGGAGCGGGAGATCGCCGCCTATATCGCCACGGGAGAGCCCATGGATAAGGCGGGGGCCTATGGCTACCAGGGCTATGCCGGGCTTTTCATCGAGCGGATAGAGGGAGATTACTTCAATGTCATCGGCCTGCCCCTGTGCTGTCTGGGGCGGCTGCTGGAGCAGGTGGGAGTGTCTTTGCTGTGAAGGATTATATCAAAAAATACGGCCTGCGGGTCGGTATTGCCGTGGTCGTGGTGGTGCTGGTGGTGGCGCTGGCCGCGAGCCTGCTGGGCGGCTCGGCGGGATTTCTGGCCAATGTGTCCGGCAGTGTGTCCAACCCTATCCGGCAGGCGTCCTCCGCTGTGGTGGAATGGATAGAGGGGCTTTACGGCTATATTTATGAATACGACCAGCTGGTGGAGGAGAACAGCGCTCTGCGCGCCCAGCTGGCGGAGGCCCAGCAGGAGGCCATCGACGCCGCGGAATACCAGGAGGAGAACGAGCGCCTCCGGGAGCTGCTGGGCTTTGCGGAAAAGCATGAGGATTTCGTCATGGAGCCGGCCAAGATCACCGAATGGACCAGCTCCAACTGGTCCAGCACCTTCACCACCTCCAAGGGCACGGCCAACGCCACCAATGAGATCGAGGTGGGCGACTGCGTCATTACGGAATACGGCGCCCTGGTGGGCCAGATCATAGAGGTGGGCTCTACCTGGTGCACGGTCCGGACCATCGTGGACTCCTCCATCGACGTGGGCGCCCTGGTGGGCGAGGCCGGGTCGGTGGGCATGTGCATCGGCGATTTCGCCCTGATGCAGGAGGGCTGCCTGAAGCTGACCTATCTGGCGGAAAACGCCCAGCTGGTGGAGGGGGACGTGGTCACCACCTCCGGCAAGGGCTCCTATATCCCCCAGGGGCTGATCATCGGCTATATCAAATCCGTTCTGTCTGAGGCGAACGGTCAGACCATCTATGGGGTGGTGGAGCCGGCCTGTGATCTGGACAACCTGAGCCAGGTGTATATCATCACCGACTTTACCATCCAGGAGTGATATATCATGCTGCTTGACCTGATAGATCTTTCCAAGCTGCGGCGGGCCATCGTATATGGGCTGGTGCTGGCGGGGCTGTTCATCCTCCAGTCCCTGTTCGTATCCAAGCTCCCCCTGTTTGGCGTCCGGGCCATGCTGGCGCCGGCCTTCGTCATGGCGGTGGGCCTTATGGAGGGCGGGCCGTGGGGCGGCTTCGTGGGTCTGGCCGCCGGATACTTCATGGATATGGGCTATGCGGAGCAGGCCGTGCTGTTCACGGTGCTGTTCCCTGTCCTGGGCTTTTTTGCCGGTGTGCTGGGGAAATATATGTTGCACAAGGGCTTCGTGTCCTATATGGCGCTGGTGCTGTGCGCCATGTGCATCATCACCTTCTGCCAGATGTTCCGGTTTCTGTTTCTGACCGATACCAGTGCCTGGGCCGTATGGCGCACCGGGCTTCTCCAGGTGGGCTGGAGCCTTGTGTGGGCTATACCCATCTATTTCCCCTGCCGGGGCATAGCGGCCCGGCCCATGGGAAACCGATAAAAGCATCATTTCCCCCCTAGCCCGCTGACGGGGAGACGCGGCGCCCCTTCTGCTCCTGGCAGAGAAAGGATACCATGAGAAAACTGATAAGTCCGGGAAGGCTGGCTGTCCTTGGGATCATCGTGGCGGCCCTGCTCGTGTTGTATATCACCACGCTGTATAAGCTCCAGATCGTGGAGGGCGCGGAATACTATGAGGAATCCACCAACTCCATCGTGTCCACGGAGACCGTGGTGGCCACCAGGGGGAATATCCTGGACCGCTACGGCCGCCTGCTGGCGTCGAACCGGAACTGCAATAATCTGCTGATAAACTCCACCACTCTTTTCGAGGAGGAGGACCCCAACGCCGTGATACTGGAGATGTGCTCCATCGTCACGGCCAACGGCGATACCTATACCGACGATCTGCCCATCACCACCAGCCCGCCCTTCGAATATGTGGAGAACATGTCCAGCCTCCAGTCCACCCGCCTACAGGCGTGGCTGGCGGCCAACGGCCTGGATTCCGACGCCACCGCCGTGGAGGTCATGGCAAAAATGCGCACCCGCTATGATATCGACAGCAACTACTCCGCAGAGGAGCTGCGCATCATCGCCGGCGTCCGCTATTCCATCAACATCCGCTATGTCATCAATACCTCCGACTATGTCTACGCGGAGGACGTGAGCATCGATACCATCACGGCTCTGATGGAGGCGGATATCCCCGGCTTCGAGGTGCAGGTAAGCTATATCCGTGAGTACAACACGGAATATGCCGCCCATATCCTGGGCTATACCGGTCTGATGACGGAGGAGGAATACGAGACCTATTCGGAGCTGGGCTATAAGCTGAACGCCACCGTGGGAAAATCCGGCGTGGAAAAGGCCTTTGAGGAGCTGCTCCACGGCACGGACGGCACGGCCACCGTCACCCGCACCAGCGAGGGCGTGGTCACCAGTACCGTGTATACGGAGGAGCCGGAGCCGGGGAACCATATCTATCTCACCATAGACATCGAGCTGCAGGCCGTGGCGGAATCGGCCCTGGCCTCCTATATCGAGGAGACCAACGCCGAGCGGGAGGCGGAAAACGAGGCGAACGAGCTGACCGGAGACACGGATGATAATCAGGACCTGATCACCGGCGGCGCGGTGGTGGCCATCGATGTGAACACCGGGGAGCCGCTGTGCATCGTGAGCTATCCCACCTACAGCCTGGATACGCTGCTGGAGGACTACAGCGACCTGCTGGCGGACGAGTCATCTCCCCTGTTCGACCGGGCCCTGTCCGGCACCTACGCCCCCGGCTCCACCTTCAAGCCCCTGGTGGCCCTGGCGGGCATGGCCTCCGGCCGCATCTCCGCAGGCACGGAATTCACCTGCACCGGGATCTATGAAAAATACGCCGCTGAGGGATACTCCCCCCGCTGCACCGGCTCTCACGGGACGTTGACGGTGGCCAAGGCCCTGACCTACAGCTGCAACGTGTTTTTCTACAACGTGGGCGATACCATCGGCATCGATATCCTGGACGAGTACGCCGCCCAAATGGGCCTTGGGGTGACGACGGGCATCGAGCTGGACGAGGCCAGCGGTGCGGTGGCGTCCCCGGACTACAAGGCCCAGGTCTATGCCGGGACCACGGAGTCCAGCTGGTACGCCGGCGATACCCTGCAGGCGGCCATCGGCCAGTCCGTCACCGGCATCACCCCCATCCAGATGGCCCGGTATACGGCGGCCCTGGCCAATTACGGCACGGTGTATAACTGCTCCATCCTGAAATCCGTCAGCAGCTATGACTATTCGGAGAGCATTTACGAGCGGGAGCCCTCGGTTTACAATACTGTGGAGGCCAGCGATCTGATATGGGCCACCATCCGGGAGGGCATGTACGGCGTGGCCAACGAGTCCGGCGGCACGGCTTATTCCACCTTCTACGACTTCACGCCCCAGGTGGCCGCCAAGACCGGCACCACCCAGAGCGGCAGCTCCGTGAACGACGCCTTTTTCATCTGCTATGCGCCCTATGACGACCCGGAGATCGCCGTGGTGGTGGCGGTGGAGAACGGCGCCGCCGGCGCGAACCTGGCCAGCATCGCCAGGGAGGTGCTGGAGTATTATTTTGACTTCGAACAGAGCACCCAGCAGATCGAAGATGAATTGACATTATTGTCATAAAGATATTATAATAGAAGAAGCGATCTGTTCAGAGATCGTGAAAATAAGCTTTTAACAGGAGGGACGCCTATGAATATCGCTATCATGGCCCACGACGGAAAGAAGGAGCTGATGGTGCAGTTCTGCATCGCCTATTGCGGCATCCTGGCGGAGCACTCCATCATTGCCACCAGCGCCACGGGCAAGCTGGTCGCGGAGGCCACCGGCCTGCCGATCAAGCTGTATTTCTCGGCGGCGCAGGGAGGCGTTCAGCAGATTGGCACCCGCATCGCCTATAATGAGATCGATCTGGTGATGTTTTTCGCCGACCCCACCCGGCCGGAGATGTTAAGCCAGGTGAACGAGATCTCCCGCCTGTGCGATGTATATAACATCCCCTTCGCCGGCAATGTGGCCACGGCGGAGGTGCTGGTGCAGGGCCTGCGCCGTGGCGATTTCGCCTGGCGGGATATAGTTAATCCCAAAAAAGCCTGAGGGCTTTTCGGGGAGAGGGCTGCGGCCCGACCCGTGCACTGCACGGCTGCGCGTTGACACCGCCTGCGGGCAGCTAATATACCAACAGGCCGAAAGGCTTTAGAATAAAGGAAAACGCGGCGCTCCTATCGGCGCCGCCATGAGGTATGCGATCATGGAACGAATCAAGCCCCGGACGCTTTCCGGGTTCATGGAGCTTCTCCCGCCCCGGCAGGCCCAGATGGACGCGGTCATGCAGGTGCTGCGGGAGACGTATGCCCTTTATGGCTTTGCCAGCATCGACACGCCGGTTATCGAGGCGGCGGAGGTGCTGCTGGCCAAAGGGGGCGGCGAGACGGAAAAGCAGATATACCGCTTCACCAAGGGGGACAGCGACCTGGCCCTCCGCTTTGACCTGACGGTGCCCCTGGCGAAATATGTGGCCGCGAACTACGGCCAGCTGGCCTTTCCCTTCCGCCGGTGTCAGATCGGCAAGGTATACCGGGGGGAGCGGGCCCAGCGGGGCCGGTTCCGGGAATTTTACCAGGCGGATATCGACATCATCGGGGACGGCTCCCTGGACGTGGCAAACGAGGCGGAGCTGCCCGCCATCATCTGCCAGACCTTCCGGCGCCTGGGGCTGGACCGGTTCTGCATCCGGATGAACAACCGCAAGGTCCTGAACGGCCTGTTCGACTATCTGGGCATCGCCGATAAGGCCGGGGCCGTCATGATCGCCATCGACAAGCTGGATAAGATAGGCCGGGAAAAGGTCACGGCCCTGCTGGTGGAGGCGGGACTGACGGAGGCCGTCGCAGCGGAGCTGATGGACATCCTGACAAGTCAGGAGCCCCTGGCGGCTCTGGAGGGGCTGTACGGCCGGTGCCGGAGCCTGGATGAGGGCATCGACGCCCTGAAGACCGTGGTGGGCCTGCTCCCCGGCCTTGGGGTGCCGGAGGACAAATGGCAGGTGGACCTGACCATCGCCCGGGGCCTTGACTACTACACCGGCACCGTATACGAGACCACTCTGCTGGACTACCCGGAGGTGGGCTCCGTCTGCTCCGGCGGACGGTATGACGATCTGGCGGCCTATTATACGGATAAAAAGCTCCCCGGGGTGGGTGTATCCATCGGCGTGACCAGGCTTTTCTATATCCTCCAGGAGCAGGGGCTTTTGAGCGACGATATCCCCACCGCCCCCTGCGAGGCGCTGGTCATCCCCATGGGAGACAATATGGACTATGCCGTCCGCTGCGCCGGGGCCCTGCGCGAGGCCGGGGTGCGGACCCAGGTATATATGGAAAAGAAAAAGGTGAAGGCCAAATTCGCCTATGCGGACAAGCTCTCCATCCCCTACGCCGTCGTGGTGGGCGGGGATGAGGAGGCCGCCGGGACAGTCAGCCTGAAGGACCTGTCCTCCGGGGAGCAGATCACCGTGTCCGTAGAGCGGGCCGCCGCCATTATAAACGAATCGAAGGATCTCACGGCTAAGCCGGTGAAAGGAAGGGGAGAAACCATATGACACAGATGAGAACACATACCTGCAATGAGCTGCGCCTGGAGCATGTGGGCCAGCATGTGAAGCTGGTGGGCTGGATGGAAAACCTCCGGGAGGTGGGCGCAAGCCTGGCCTTCGTGGTGCTCCGGGATTTTTACGGCACCACCCAGGCGGTGGCGGAGACGGAGGACATGGTGAAGGCCTTCCGGGCCATCACCAAGGAGAGCACCATCTCCATCGAGGGCGTCGTCCGGGAGCGGGCCAGCAAGAACCCCCGCCAGGACACCGGCGATGTGGAGGTGGTCCCCGAGAAGATCGAGGTCCTGGGCCGCTGCCACTATAACGAGCTGCCCTTTGAGATAAACCGTAGCCGGGAGGCGGACGAATCCCTCCGGCTGAAATACCGCTATCTGGACCTGCGGAATCCCGCGGTGAAGCAGAATATCATCCTGCGGTGCAATGTGGTGGCCGCCCTGCGGGCCGCCATGACGGAGCACGGCTTTATGGAGATCACCACCCCTATACTGACCGCCTCCTCCCCGGAGGGAGCCAGGGACTATCTGGTCCCGGCCCGGAAGCATCCCGGCAAGTTCTACGCCCTGCCCCAGGCCCCCCAGCAGTTCAAGCAGCTGCTGATGGCCTCCGGCTTCGACCGCTATTTCCAGATCGCTCCCTGCTTCCGGGATGAGGACGCCCGGGGCGACCGCTCTCCCGGAGAGTTTTACCAGCTGGATATGGAGATGGCCTTCGCCACCCAGGAGGACGTGTTCGCCGTCCTGGAGGACGTGCTGCCTCCCATCTTTGCAAAATACGGGGTCTACAGCACCGCCTCCTCGGCCCCCTTCCGCCGCATCTCCTATCACGACGCCATGGAGACCTACGGCACGGATAAGCCCGACCTGCGCATCGATCTGACCGTCCGTGACATGACCGCCCTGGCCGGGGAGACGGAGTTTGAGCCCTTCCATGCCGCTGCGGTGAAGATCGTCCCCTGCTCCGGGGCAGAGCTGACCCGGAAGCAGATCGACAAGCTCTGCGACGAGGTAGCCGTCCAGGCGGGGGAAAAGCCCTATTGGGTGCGCATGGACGAAAACGGCGCTCTGGTGGGCGGCGTGGCCAAGTTCCTGGCAGGCCGGGAGGAGGACCTGAAGGCCCTGGGCCTGGAGCCCGGCGGCCTGGCCCTTATCAGCGCCGGTACCCTGGGAGAGGCCCAGAAGACCGCCGGGGTGGCCCGGAAAATGCTGGGCGCCGCCGTTCCCGGCCATATGGACGAGAAGCGGTATGAGTTTTGCTGGATTGTGGATTTCCCCATGTTCGAGATCGGGGAGGAGTCCGGCGAGCTGGAGTTCTGCCATAACCCCTTCTCCATGCCGAACGGCGGTCTGGAGATACTGGAAAAGGCCCACCGGGGCGAGGTTGACCCCCTGGATATCTATGCCTATCAATACGACCTGGTGTGCAACGGGGTGGAGCTGTCCTCCGGCGCGGTGCGCAACCATGACCCGGATATCATGGTCAGGGCCTTCGAGCTGGTCCGCCTGACGGAGGAGGACGTGAAGGCCAAGTTCCCCGCCATGTATAACGCCTTCTGCTACGGCGCGCCGCCCCATGCGGGCATCGCCCCCGGGGTGGACCGCATGGTCATGCTCCTGGCCGGGGAGCCGTCCATCCGGGAGATCATACCCTTCCCCATGAACAAGAACGCCCAGGATCTGATGATGGGCGCTCCCTCCACCGTGGAGCAGAGCCAGCTGGATGAATTACATATCGCGCTGGTGTCGGACGAGAAGGAAAACTGACAACTATCATTATAAGGGGGGCTTTCCATGTATGCGCGTATCCGTTCCCTGGGGATAAAGGGAATAGGCGGCTATGAGGTGGAGCTGGAGGTGTCCATCTCCAACGGACTGCCCCGCCTGGATATGGTGGGACTGCCGGACGCTGCCGTCAAGGAGGCGGCAGACCGGGTGCGGGCCGCCGTCAAGCAGAACGGATATGACTTCCCCGTCAGCCGCATCACGGTGAACCTGGCCCCGGCGGATACGAAAAAGGCCGGCACGGTCTATGACCTGCCGGTGCTGCTGGGCATACTGGCCGCCTCCCGGCAGATACCCGCCCCCGGGGAGGACGATATGTTCTTTGGAGAGCTGTCTCTGACCGGCCAGCTCCGGCCCGTGCCCGGGGCGCTGCCCATGGCCCTGGCTGCGAAGCAGGCGGGAGCCAGGCGGCTGTTCCTGCCGGCGCTGAATGCGCCGGAGGCGGCTTACGCCCAGGGGCTGGAGGTCTATCCGGTGGAGAACGTCCGCCAGCTCCATGAGCATCTGAGCGGGCGGGAGCAGATAAAGCCGCTGGCGCCGCGGGATATTCTGCCCTCCGTCGGCCCCGGGCCGGATTTCGCGGAGGTCAAGGGCCAGGAAAACGTGAAGCGGGCCCTGGAGGTTGCCGCCGCCGGAGGCCATAACGTGCTGATGGTGGGGCCTCCCGGCGCGGGAAAATCCATGCTGGCCAAGCGCCTTCCGGGCATCCTGCCGGATATGAGCCGGGAGGAGGCCCTGGGCACCACGGCCATATGGTCCGTGGCCGGGCTGACCGGCCAGGCGGAGCCGGTGATCGCCCGCCGGCCTTTCCGGGCCCCGAACCAGACCGCCTCCCGCCAGGCCCTGGGCGGTGGGGCCGATCTCAAGCCGGGCGAGATGAGCCTTGCCCACAACGGCGTGCTGTTTCTGGACGAGCTGCCGGAGTTTCACCGGGATGTGATCGAGCTGCTCCGCCAGCCGCTGGAGGAGGGGGAGATCACCGTATCCCGGGCCTCCGGCTCTGTCACCTATCCCAGCCGGTTTATGCTGGTCTGCGCCATGAACCCCTGCCGCTGCGGGTGGTATGGCCATCCCTCCGGCCGGTGCCGCTGCTCGGCCAAGTCCGTTCAGGCGTATCAGGCCAAGGTGTCCGGCCCGCTGCTGGACCGCATAGACATCACCGTAGAGGTCCCGGCCCTGGAATTTGAGGAGCTGGAGGCCCGGCCGGACGGGGAGCCCTCCGCCGCTATCCGGGAGAGGGTGAACGCCGCCCGGGTGATACAGCGGGAGCGGTTCGCCGGGGCGGGCTTTGAGGAAAACGCCCGCATGACCCCTGCCGCCATGGAGCGGTTCTGCACCCTGGACGAGGCGGGCTCCGGCCTGATGCGGGCCACCTTCGACTCCCTGGGCCTGACGGCCAGGAGCTATGACCGCATCCTCCGGGTGGCCCGCACCATCGCGGACCTGGACGGCTCGGAGACCATCCAGCCCCAGCATCTGGCCGAGGCCATCCAATACCGCACCTTCCAGTTCGGCGCCGGGCAGTGATATCATAAGCGAGGCAATAACCACCGCCCCCGGCGGGTTTCCGGCTTTGGGAGACCTGGCGGGGGCAATGCTTTTGGCATAAATAATACAGCCGCCGGGAGGTCCGGCGGCTGTGTCCATATGCGGCAAAATGTCAGGATAGGGGGGTTAGAGAGAATGTCATAAGTGTCTGCATTGTTTTTAGGAGCAAAAATGGCGTCCGACTGCGCTTCTGCCAGGCGCAGGATCGGGAGCTGGGGCCGTCCCGCATAAAGCCAGAGGTGATGCGTCCAGTGGCGGGGAAGGGCCGGCCGGTGCCACACAGGGAGAGGGAGATAGATAGCCTGTTTGCTGTCACCTATGAGGATTAGGTTTAGCTAACTTATTGGCTTTTAAAATGTTAGGTTTCCTAACTGATGTAATAATGCCATGCTTTCTCCCGGCTGTCAACACCTTTTTTGCGGATTTCTGAAAAAATTTTTCGGGGAAAATGTGCGCCGGTACGGGGAACCGTACCGGCGCAGGTTGTATAGAACAGCGGCTTATTTCTGCTCCGAGGGCCTTGGAGTCAGACGCCAGCGGTTGGAGCGCTCGTACCACAGGCCGAAGGGGACGGAGGCGAAGGGGGCGATCATGCAGGCGATATACAGTCCGTCCAGGCCCCAGATATGGTTGAACAGCACCGCCAGGGTGACGCGCACCAGGATGCAGTTTATCATGCTGGAGAAGAACACATACCAGGTGTTCCCGGCCCCCAGCATCAGGCTGTGGTAGACCAGGAAAATGGCATAGAACAGCTGGCCGATGATCTCGATGCGCAGGTTCCGCACCGCGGCGGCGGCTGTGGCCGTATCGGAGGTGAAGGCGCCCACCAGCCAGGGAGCGGTCAGCTCCACGAAGGCGATGATGATAAGGGCCAGGGCGACGGTGATCTTTATGGCGGAATACATGGTGTCCCGGGCCCGGTCGTACAGGCCCGCGCCGATGTTCTGGGCGATCATGCCGGCCGCGGCGGTGGACATGGTGCTGATGAACAGCTGGCAGAATTCCTTGATCTTGTTGGATACCCCGTTGCCGGCGGAGACCGCCACACCGTAGCCGTTTATCAGGAAGGTGACGGAAAGCCAGCTCAGGGCGGCCATGCTCATCTGCACGGCGCAGGGAAAGCCCAGCTTCAGCTCCTTTGTCAGCATGGGGCCGTTTATTTTCAGAGCCTTCAGGCGCAGGCCGAAGCTCTCCTTATCCCGCCAGAGAAATACCGTGGCCACGATGAAGCTGACGGCCTGGGACAGCACGGTGGCCAGGGCCGCGCCGAACACGCCCATGCCCATCCCGGCCACGAACAGCAGGTCCAGCACCACGTTGGCCGCCGAGGTGGAGGCCACGCAGATCAGGGGCGCTCTGGAATTTCCCACCGCCCGCAGGGCTGCCGCCGCCCCGTTATAGGCGGCCACGAACAGAAATCCCGCCCCGCAGGTGATGAGGTATACCGCCGCCTCGTCCAGGGCCGGGGCGCTCAGGGCCACCAGCATGGGCCGGCCCAGCAGCATAAGCAGCGCCGTGGCGATCAGGCCGGCGGCCAGGCTCCCGATGAACAGGGTGGCGGTGGCCTGATGGGTCTCCGAGCGCTTTTTCGCCCCGAAATACTGGCCGATCAGGATGCCGCCGCCGTTGCACAGGCCGATGAGGATCTGGGTGGCCATGTTGGTGATGGTGTTGGCGTTGGTCAGGCCGGACAGCGCGTCCGGCCCGATGAACTGCCCCGCCACGATGGTATCCACCAGGCCGTACAGGGCCTGCAGCACGCTGGACAGCACCAGGGGCGCGGCATATTTTACCAGGGGGCGGAATACGCCCCCCTTTGTCAAATCAGTCTGGCCCATCAGTTTTTCAGGCTGTGGAGAGGCGCGGGGATATGGCCGCCCCGGGCGATGAAGTCCGCGGCGCTCTCCTGATGGACGGGCATGACCGGGGCGGCCCCCAGAAGGCCCCCGAAGTCCACCGTATCTCCCACCTGGCAGCCCACGGCGGGGATGAGCCGGACGGCGGTGGTCTTGTTGTTCACCATGCCGATGGCGGCCTCGTCCGCGATGATGGCGGATATGGTCTCCGCCGGGGTATCTCCCGGCACGGCGATCATATCCAGGCCCACGGAGCAGACGCAGGTCATGGCCTCCAGCTTGTCCAGAGTCAGCACCCCGGACCGGGCGGCGGCGATCATGCCCTCGTCCTCGCTGACGGGGATGAAGGCCCCGGAAAGGCCACCTACCCGGCCGGAGGCCATCAGG
Organism: Oscillospiraceae bacterium; assembly: GCA_021203045.1. Taxonomy (GTDB): domain Bacteria; phylum Bacillota; class Clostridia; order Oscillospirales; family Oscillospiraceae; genus CAJOIG01. The sequence goes on from JAJQBY010000058.1 coordinate 15,800, forward strand.
CCGCCCTTTTTCACCGCATCGTTCAGCAGAGCCAGAGCCGCCGTGGTGCCGTGGGTGCCGCAGACGGAAAGGCCCATCTCCTCCAGTATCCGGGCCACGGAATCACCCACCGCCGGGGTGGGGGCCAGGGACAGGTCCACCACGCCGAAGGGCACGTCCAGCCGGCTGGCGGCCAGCCGGGCCACCAGCTGACCCATCCGGGTGATGCGGAAGGCGGTCTTTTTGATGATCTCCGCCACCTCGTCAAAGGGCTTGCCCTTGGCCTCCTGGAGAGCGTGATATACCACGCCCGGGCCGGAAACGCCCACGTTGATGGCGCATTCCGGCTCCCCCGGGCCGTGGAAGGCTCCGGCCATGAAGGGGTTATCCTCCACCGCGTTGCAGAATACCACCAGCTTTGCGCAGCCGATGCTGCCCTGCTGGGCAGTGGCCTGGGCGGTCTGCTTCACGATTTTTCCCATGGCGGCCACCGCGTCCATGTTGATGCCCGCCTTGGTGGAGCCCACGTTCACGCTGGCGCAGACCAGCTTCGTCTCCGCCAGGGCCTGGGGGATGCTGTCTATCAGGCGGCGGTCGCCCTTTGTCAGCCCCTTCTGCACCAGGGCGGAGAAGCCGCCGATGAAGTCCACCCCGCAGGTGGCGGCGGCTCGGTCCATGGCCTTGGCGATGGGGGTATAGTCGGTCTCATCGCTGGCCTGGGCCACCATGGCGATGGGGGTCACGGAGATGCGCTTGTTCACGATGGGGATGCCCAGCTCCTCCTCGATGCCCTGGGCCACGGGCAGAAGCTTTTCCGCCTGGCGGCAGATCTTGTCATATACCCGGCGGGCGCAGGTGTCGATATGGGGATGGGCGCAGTCCAGCAGATTGATGCCCATGGTGACGGTGCGGATGTCCAGATGCTGGTTATCCAGCATATCGATGGTTTGCAGGATGTCATAGGTGTTCAGCATGGCGGTTACCTCAGATTCTGTGCATGGCGTTGAAGATATCCTCCCGCTGGATGCGGATGTCCAGGCCCAGCTCCTTGCCCTTGTCCACCAGGGTGGTGCGCACCTCGTCAAAGGACAGGTCGGAGGTGGCGGTGTCCACCAGCATGACCATGGTGAAGACCCCGTCCATGATGGTCTGGCTCAGGTCCAGCACGTTCACCTTCATGGCGGCCAGCAGGGTGCATACATCCGCGATGATGCCGATGCGGTCTTGGGAAAATACGGATACGATGGCTCTCATTTATCTGCTCCTTGTATGTATAAAATGGGTGTATATTCGCGTATATGCTGGTATATATTCATAAATCCACTACCTCCACCACGGTCAGGCGGTTGCCGTTCACGGTGAAGCGCACGTCGAACCGGAGGTAGTTGAAGCCATACCGGCGGGCCGGGTCGTGGATATAGGCGGGGCGGGGGTCCTGGGCCAGCAGCTCCAGCAGGGGCCGCCGCTTGTCCGGAGGTATCTTCTCCAGCAGGGCCGGGGGAAAATCCACCTCCAGGTGGTAATCCAGCACCTCTCCGGCGAAGCCGGCCGCCGCGTCCGGATGGCTGTCCGTAAAGGGGAGATAGGGCTTTACGTCATAGATCGGGGTGCCGTCCATCAGATCGGCCCCGGCCACATACAGCACCGGGCCCAGCTTCTCATCCTGCCGGATGGCGGTCAGCCGCACGGAGGACAGGCCCAGGGCGTTGGGACGGTACGGCGAGCGGGTGGCGAACACCCCCATCCGCCGGTTGCCCCCCAGCCGGGGAGGCTTCACCGTGGCGGCCCAGCCGTCCCGGCTGTTTTCCGAAAAGCCCCATATGAGCCACAGGTGGCTGTAGCCCTCCAGGCCTCGGAAGGCCACCGGGTCCCGATAGGGAGGCAGGAACACGATTTTCGCCTCCAGCCCCTCCACCAGCCCGCTCTGGCGGGGCAGCCCGAACTTGGTGGGCAGGTCGGTATGTATGGTGGCGATGGGCCGAATGACCCGCTCCCGGTCCAGCATGAACGCGGCCTCCTGTGAGAAATTGAAGATTATCTCATTGATTATAGCACATTAGCGGGTTCTGTCAAAGATAAAAAATCCCGCGCCCGGTTCGGGGCGCGGGACGTGAAGCGTAATGCTATGCTTCGGGCCGATGCAGCAGGCATATCAGGTTGATGATGCCCAGCACCAGACACCAGGCCGACCATATCCGCAGGTCCAGGAAGGAGCCGGCCAGGGCGAAGCCGATCAGGGCGGCCAGAAGGAACAGTACCAGTCCTGCGGCGGAGGCGCCCCTGGAGGGTGCGTTTCGCGTGACCAGCTGGACGATGGCCCCTGCCAGCATCAGACAGGCCACCAGCACCCCTGCAAAGCCGCTGGCCTCTCCGTTGGCCTCCAGTGCGTTGGATACCCCTGCGGCACAGGACTGGAACAGGATGAGAAAGAACAGAACAAAGCACAAAATAGACGTGACAAGCTTCAGTGTTTTCATGGCGATACCTCCTTTTTACGGCTTTATCACGGCGTCAGGGTGAAGGTCTCGCTGAGGATGTCGTCCCCGGTCCAGTTGTCATAGTCATAGACCCGGAGGGTGAACTCGATCTCCTCTACCTGGTCGATGCCGTCATCCTCCAGATCGTACCAGGTCATGGAGGTGAATTTACAGGTCCCGGCGGAGACGGAGGTGGCCCAGTAGGGGTCGGACATATAGCCGTTCACGGATACGTCGTCCGCGCTGAACATCAGCTCCATATCCGTTTTGTTTTCCAGATACAGGCTGACCGTGTAGCCCCAGATGGGGTCGTCCTCGTATCCGGTGACGATGACGGTGATCCGGTCGTTCTCGACCAGTACCGTGTCCCCGTCCTGCGCCTGGCGGACATAGGCCTCGGCGTTCTCCTCCCCATAGGGATAGACGTGCACCGTCTCCTCCACCACATCGTCCGCCGCCCAGTCGTCGGAATCGTAGACCCGGAAGGTCAGGGAGATGTCCGTATAGCCCACGCCGATATCGTCCAGGGTGTCGTCATAAAAGGTGATTTCCTCGTTGGCCTTCTTTCCGGCGGCCACCTCCGAGGCCCAGTAGGGGTCGCTCTCCACCCCGTCCACAGAGGCGGTCAGAACGGAGAACATATAGGTCTTGTCCTCCGATTTGTTTTCCAGCGCCACGCTCAGGGTATAGCCCCAGATGTCGCCCGGGTCGATGCCGGTGATCACGATGCTGCATTCCTCGTTATCTACCACGGTGAGGGAATCGAAGGTCATGGTCAGATCATCCTCGGCCTCCGGCTCCTCCTCAGGACCGGCGTCGTCTGCCGGTTCGTCTTCGGTCTCCGGCTCCGCCGCCGTATCTGCGGCTTCAGTCTCCCCGCCGAAGACCTCTGATACCGCCGTTGCGGTCTCCGTCACCTCGGCGGCGCCGCATCCTGCCAGGGCGGAAAGCCCCAGGCACAGGGCAAGCAAAACGGGCAAAAGCTTTTTCATCATAACAGCCTCCTCTGTCTTTTCGCATAGTGAAGCCATTATACCAAGCCTTTGCCCGTCTGTGTCCCGAAGGATTCGGGAATTTTAAGCGTCTCCCTCCCGGCCGCTGCGTTTCAGCTCGGGGCAGCCGTGGCGGGTCAGGAGGGCGTTCACCTCGTCCACGCCGGTCATGCCGCTGTTGATGGCCACAATCAGGGCCATATCCCGCCGGTCCCTGGGATAGAGAGGGCGCATCTCGTTCAGCTCCAGGGCCCGCTGGGTCTGCTTCAGGGTCATGCCCAGCACGATGCAGAACCGGAGGACATAATCCCGCTCGCTGGTGCGGTTCTCTCCGCTCAGGAGCTTATAGCCGTATTTCTCCGGAAAATCCGCCCGGCGTATGATCTCCCGCCGGCTCAGGGGCTGGGCGGCGATGATCTCCCCCCAGTATTCCCCCAGAGACGGCAGGGGCCGGGCGTGGGTCCGGGAAAAGGCCTCCAGCTCCGCCTCCTTCACGTCCTTCAGCTCCTCCATAAGATGTCCTGTGCTGATCTGTTCCATGATAACCATACCGCCGTTTCTTTTTTGTCTGTTTTATGATACAATGCGCTGTAATGAAATATTCGGGGGGAAGCCGCCATGACGCTGGAAGATGAATATACCCTGTCCTTTTACCGGGAGCTGTCCCCGGTGGAAGGGCGGGACAATATGTGGCTGGTGCAGCACAGCGAGACAGGCAGGCTGTATATCAAGAAGGTCCTGGCCCTGTATGACCGGGCGGTGTTCGACTTCATCCGGCGGGAGCGGCCCGGCGGGGTGCCCGCTGTGGAGGCGCTGGTGGAGGAGGACGGGGTCCTGACCGTGGTGGAGGAATATATCGCCGGGGAGCGGATAAGCGAGCTGCTGGCCCGTCAGGGGCCCATGAAGCCCCGGGAGGCGGTGGATATCCTGTGCCAGCTGTGCGATATCATGACCGTGTTCCACCGGCGGCAGCCGCCCATTGTCCACCGGGATATCAAGCCGGAGAACCTGATGCTCACCCGGGACGGCAGGCTGGTGGTCCTGGACTTCAACGCCGCCAAGGAGAGCGGGGGCGGCGCCTCCCGGGATACGGTGCTGATCGGCACCGTGGGCTATGCCGCCCCGGAGCAGTACGGCTTTTCGCCCTCCACCCCGGCCACGGATATATACGCCGCCGGTATCCTGCTGGGGGAGCTTATCACCGGGACGCGGGATGTCAAGGCCCTGCCGGGCCGGCTGGGGGCCGTGGCCCATAAATGCACCGATATGGAGCCGGGCCGCCGCTATGGCTCCATGGAGCAGCTGAAGCGGGCGCTGCAAAGAGCTGCCCCGCCCCGGCACGATTGGCTGCCGCCGGGCTTCCGCTCCGGGAATCCGTGGAAAATGCTGGTGGCTGCCGCCGGATACCTGCTGATGCTGGATATGGCGGTCACCATGGATATGGAGGGCGTGGCGGCCGGGGCCCTTCTCCCCATTGCCCGGGTGGGCTGGGGGCTGATGGAGCTCGCCATGGTGCTGACGGTTTTCAACTACCGGAACATATGGGATCGCCTGCCCCTTACGCGGAACCGCCGTCTGTGGGTGCGGCTGCTGGGCGCGGCGCTCTACTGCGCGGGAATATTTGCGCTGTATATCATTCTGCTGATCGTGGCGGAAAGTCTCCTGGGGGCGTGAGCGCCCGGGGCGGGTTCTTATCGGACGCCGGGGGCGGTCAGCGCGTCCCGATACATCTGCACCAGGGCGTCGATGGAGCGGGCGATGGCGTATTGCTCCCCCAGGGCGGTGTATCGCGCCGCCTCCCGGCGGCGGGCCTCGTCGTCAGAAAGCCAGTAGTCGATGCCCGCGGCCAGGGCTTTGGCGTCCCCCACGGGGAAGCGGCTCTCCCGGCTCAGGGCGAACTGGGCCGTGGCGGTCAGGGGCCCGTCCGCGATCAGGGGCACGATGCCGGTGCGGACGGCCTCCATGCAGGAGAGGCCCTCCACCTCCACCGTGGCACAGTGGATATACAGGTCCGCTTGGGCGAACAGCTCCTCAAGCCCGGCGGCGCTGTAAAAGCCGAACACAGGGGGGATGGTCAGAACTCCGTCCCGGCAGAGCTTCTCCGCAGCGGCCCGGAGCTTTTCCTCCTTCGGCCCCCGGCCCGCCAGGATAAGGCGGATTTCATGGGCGTGCTTTGTGTATTCCATGGCCCGCAGGAGGGTCATCTGGTCCTTTTCTTCGGAATACCGGCCCACGCAGAGGATGTTATAGGGCTCCCCGGGCGTATGGATATGGGGCCCGGCCCCGGGACGCTCCTCCGGCAGCAGGCCGTTGGATATGACCCGCAGCTCCGCCCGGAAGCCCCGGCGGGCCAGCCGCTCCCGGACCCGCTCCGTGGGGCACTGGACGATCGCGCAGTGGTCGTATACGTATTTTCGCCACACCCAAAGGGTCGCAGCATTAAAATACCGGCTGCGCTGCAAACCCACGGAGGCGAAGAAATTTTCCGGGTGCAGGTGATAGGTGGCCACGCAGGGGACGCCCATGGACCGGGCCATGCGGCACACGGTCATCTGCAAAAAGAACGGCTCCTCCAGATGGACCAGGTCCGCCCATTCCAGGGCCTGACGGATAACGGCCTTATCCCTGGCGGCGAAGCGATAGCCCTGCCGGGCCACCAGCGGGCCGAACAGCGGCATATGCCAGTCCGGCAGGGGATAATCCGGGGTCTGCCCATCCGGGCCGCAGGCGGAGAGAACGCGCACCTCCGGCCCCCGCTCCCGCAGCAGGCCGATGGTCCGCCGGGCGGAGGCGCAGAGGCCGTTCCCATCGGAATAGAGATTGTTGATGACGAAAAGAATATTCATGGTTTATCCATTTCTCCGACCGCCGCCCGGCCGGGGGCGTGACCTCACCACAGGGTATGCTCAAAGGGGAGGCAGATGAGATATTCATAATACTCCCGCTCCTTATAGCCGGCGCCGTTGTTGTCCGAGTCGGAATCGTAGGCATAGCCCTGATAGGGCAGGATACGGATTCCGTTCCACAGGCGCACCCCGGCCACCAGACCGTCCATGAGGATGATCCGGGACGACTGCACCGGGGAGACGGACGACTCCCGGCCCTTCTGCCGGATATACGCCTCCGCCTCCCGGAAGGGAACGTCCGCCATGCGCCAGTCCTCCATCCAGCCATAGCAGCGCAGCTGCTCCTCGATGGGCCGCCCAAGCAGCTCCTCCCGGAAGCCCTCCTGCCAGTTGACCGGCCCCATTTCCGGGCGATACTCCAATACTTCGTACTCCATTTTTTGCTCC
>JAJQBY010000107.1 GCA_021203045.1 Oscillospiraceae bacterium
CCTGGCCGAGCTGACCGTCGAGGAGGGCAGCGTCATCCAGGCCGCTGACGGCGCGGAGATCGCCATCTATGTGGACGTGGACATGGACAACACCATGACCGAGTATGACGTGACCACCGGCACCCAGGTGGCCGAGCTGACCGCCGGCACCTATGAGAACGTAGTCATCGTCGTCGGCTGAGCCTGACGGCCGGACGAGAAGCAAAAAAGTGTTGAGGCACGTCAGGACATTCGCTCTGACGTGCCTTGTTTTCGACGAAAAGTTTGTTAATCATCAGATTTGCAATCCGCCAGCAATCTGTATATAATAAAGAGGCAAAAGCTGTGCGACCCCTGACGCCGCGCTAGAAAATATGATTTCAAGGAGACTGATACCAATGAACAGAGAGCCTGTTATCGTGGCCTATGGCCGCAGCCCCTGCTGCCGCGCCCGGAAGGGCGGTCTCGCGGGGATGCACCCAATCGAATATGCCGCCCAGACCCTTCAGGGCGTGCTTGCGAAGATTCCCCAGCTTGACCCGGCTCTGATCGATGATGTGATCACCGGCTGCGCCTCTCCCACCAATGAGATGAGCATGAACGCCTCCCGCCTGATCGTGAACCGGGCCGGGCTGCCGGAGAGCGTCTGTGGCCAGACCATCAACCGCTTCTGCTCCTCCGGCCTGCAGGCCATCGCCACTGCCTCCAACGCCATCGCCGTGGGGCAGATGCGCTGCGTGGTCGCCGGCGGCGTGGAGTGCATGACCCGGTGCTTCGCCCCCTATCCAGAGGAGCAGAAGGACCCCTGGTTCGATGAAAACTACATCGGCGGCTATATGACCATGGGCGAGACCGCCGAGCGGGTGGTGGAGCGCTACAGCATCTCCCGGGAGCGGATGGAGGAGATGGCTCTCCGCAGTCACACCCTGGCCGCCCAGGCCCGGAAGGCCGGAAAGCTCAATAAGTGCATTATCCCCATCAACGACCAGAACGGCAACGTGGTGGAGTATGACGACGGCATCCTGGCCGATATGGACGGGAACCTGAAGACCAGCATGGAGAAGATGGCGGGCATGAAGCCCTGCTTCCGTGAAAACGGCACCGTCACCGCCGCCACCTCCTCCCAGACCACCGATGCAGCGGCCTATGTGGTCATCATGGACTCTGAGCTGGCTGCCGAGCTGGGCATCAAGCCCATCGCCAGGCTGCTTGGCTTTGCGGTGGCCGGGTGCGACGCCACCGTCATGGGCCTCGGCCCCATCTATGCCGTTCCCAAGGTAATGGCCCAGGTGGGCATGACCGTGGAGCAGATGGACGTGGTGGAGCTGAACGAGGCCTTCGCCAGCCAGTCCCTGGCCTGCATCGACACCCTGGGCTTCGATATGACAAAAACCAACCCCTACGGCGGGGCCATGGCCCTGGGCCATCCCATGGGCGCCACCGGCGCGTTTTTGACCATGAAGGCCCTGGACTACCTCCAGGATCCCGAGACTGCCGGCAAATATGCCCTGGTGACCATGTGCATCGGCGGCGGCATGGGCGCGGCAGGCGTATACGAGCTGCTTTAAAAGGCGGAGCCGCGTTTTGCGTGACTGTAAATAATATAGGGGCGGGCTTTTTGGCCCGTCCTTTGTGTTGTTTGGGCCGGAAATGTGTTGTTCGTGCCGGAGGGATTTACATTTTGGGAGGAAGATGATAAAATTAAAGAAGTGACGATGCGCGTGCGGCGCAAATTTTTTTGGAGGACAACACAATGAAAAAACTTCTATCCATCCTGCTCTGTCTGTGCCTGGTGTTCAGCCTGGGGACGATGGCGTTTGCCTCTGAGGAGGCGACCGGGGAGGTGGCGGCATCCGACGCGGACGCGGCCCTGACCATCACCGACCCCGCCTGGGAGTTGAGCGCCGACGGCAGCTACTATTCCCTCACAAACGTTCAGTACTGCACCAACGTGGTGAACGCCACCTATCAGTACATGAACATCTACGTCCCTGCAGCCTATATCGACGGCGGTGAGTGCAACGGCTATACCGCCGAGACCGCCCCCATCATCATCGAAAACAACTGCATGGGCTGGAACAGCTCCAGTCCCAGCGGGGCCAACACCACTTATCTGGCGGAGGGCTTCGTGTTCGTCAGCGTGGGCGCCCGCAGCCGCAACGCGGAGGACGGCACCGGCAAAATGCCTGCCCCTGTGGTCGACCAGAAATCTGCCGTCCGCTGCCTGCGCCTGAACGACGGCGTCATCCCCGGCGACAAGGAGAAGATCATCTCCCTGGGCTCCTCCGGCGGCGGTCAGATGAGCTCCATCCTGGGGGCCACCGGCAATATGGCCGCCTATTATGAGGATCTGTATGAGGCCGGCGCGGCTGGCATCGTTCTCAATGAGGACGGCACCTATACCTCTACCATCCGGGACGACATCTATGGCTCCATGTGCTTCTGCCCCATTGCCGACCTGAACAACGCGGATCTGGCCTATGCCTGGATGTGGTATGACCAGGGGGCGACCAGCGTTGCCACCATGTCCAGCGGCACCATCGAATTTTCCGAGTTCCAGCTGGCCCTCCAGGAGGACCTGGCCGTGGCCTACTGCGAATACATCAACAGCCTTGGCCTGGTGAACGAGGAGGGGGAGGCCCTTACCTTCGACCTGACCGAGGACGGCACCCCCGATCCCCGCAGCGGCTCCTATTATGACCAGATTCTTGAAAACATCTCCGATGCCCTGAACGCCTGGATAGAGGCCGAGGGCTATGCCGACTCCGCCTCCGGCGAGGCGGCTGACAGCTGGGAGAGCTATTACGCCACCCTGAGCGATCCGGAGTCCTGGCTCGTGCAGAACGAGGACGGCACCTGGTCCGTCACCGATATGGCTGGATTCCTGAACGGCACGGGCCTGGCCCGCAACAAGGACATCCCCGGCTTCGACACCTTCTTCGCTACCGAGGAGGGCAACGGCTTCGGCACCGCTGAGGAGGACGGCGTTCACTTCAGCGCCTCTGTCGCCGCTGTGCTGGAGGCAAATTACGACGAATACAGCACCCTGGAGGGCTTCGACGAGCAGGATGTGGACGCCTACATCGAGCAGGCCAGCCGCGAGGACATCCAGGAGCAGGCGTATCTGATGAACGCCACCCAGATTATGCTGGCTGTGGCCGCCGGCGAGGAGGAGGCCGACCCCGCCCCGTACTGGCGCACCCGCAACGGCACCGCCGACCAGCATACCAGCTTCTCCATTGCCTATAACCTGTGCCTGTCCGCTCTGGCCGCCGGGTCTGAGATCGACTACAGCCTGGTGTGGGATATGCCCCATGGTTCCGATGAGGGCGAGAGCACCGGCACCTTCATCGAGTGGGTACATGCCATCTGCGCTGAGGACGGCGCGGATACTGCCGAGGCGGCCTCTGACACGGAGCTTTCCGACGGGGGCTGGCCCCTGTCCGGCTCCGGGGATACGTCCATGGACGCTTATAAAGCCTATCTGAAGGCCTATATGGACTGCGTCCCAGAGATGGACGGCCACGAGGAGGAGCTTTACGGCCTGATCGATGCGGAAAACTTCGAGGCTCCTGTGGCCATGGCCTTTGAGGACTGGTTCGAGGAAAACGCCATGAGCTATGACGAATTCGTAGCTGCGGACGGCGTTTATGCCCTCCACTACTTCGGGGAGACCAGCCCTGCCGAGGGAGACCCCACCTAAATTTGATTCATTCTCTTCATTCCTTTCCTTCTCCTCCGCAAAGCGCGGTCATCCCCCTCTCCCACTATGGAGAGGGGGATGGTTTGTATGTGAAGGGCGGAATGGATTTACAAAAAATATTGAGAAACATAAGAAATCCTTGTAAAAAAGCCTTGAAATGCGGGTATTGGCGTGGTAAAATATCATGCGTATAAACATCTGTCCGCCAATAGAGGACAGATAGGAAATTGTATTGGAGGAAACAAAAAGATGAAAAAATTTCTTGCGCTGCTCCTGGCCCTGGTAATGATCTTCAGCCTGGCGGCCTGCAGCAGCTCCAGTAGCTCCAGCACAGACGATGCGGATGAGACGGAGGAGACCTCCGCCGAGACCGAGACCGAAGCGGAAACCGCTGACAGCGACAACCCCACCGTCACCATCGGCGTGTTCGAGCCCCTGTCCGGCGACAACGGCGCCGGCGGCAAGCAGGAGACCCTGGGCATGCAGTACGCCAACTATGAGACTCCCACCGTGGAGATCGGCGGCGTGACCTATGACGTCGAGCTTGTCGTTGTGGACAACGAGTCCTCCACCGATAAGGCCGTCTCCGCCGCTTCCCAGATCGTGGCCGCCGGCGCTTCCGTGGTGCTCGGCTCCTATGGCTCCAGCGTCTCCATCGCCGGCTCCGACACCTTCGCTGACGCGGGCATCCCCGTCATCGGCGTGACCTGCACCAACCCCCAGGTCACCGAGGGCAACGACCACTACTTCCGCATCTGCTTCCTGGATCCCTTCCAGGGCACCGTTCTCGCGAACTTCGCCAATGACGAGCTGGGCGCTACCGTGGCCTACTGCCTGGGCCAGCTGGGCAACGACTATGACCAGGGCCTGATCAACTACTTCACCGAGGCCGCTGAGGCTCTTGGCATGACCGTTATCACCGAGTCCTTCCCCGAAGGCAACTCCGACTTCACCTCCTATCTGACCAACGCCAAGAACCAGGGCGCTGAGGTCATCTTCGCTCCCTGCTCCACCAGCTATGCCCAGCTCATCATCGAGCAGGCTGCCTCTCAGGGCGTTGAGATCCCCCTGCTGGCCGGCGATACCTGGGACTCTAACGTGATCCTGGCCGCCGCTGCCGGCACGAACCAGAGCATCTATGTCTCCACCTTCTATGCCGAGGGCGGCGACGAGGCCTTTGAGGAAGGCTTCAGAGAGTGGATCAACAGCGATTCCACGAACCTGACCAACAACGGCGGCAACGACACCATCGCGGCTGTGTCCGTCATGGGCTATGACGCCTACTATGTGGCCCTGGAGGCTCTGAAGAACGCCGGCTCCACCGATCCCGCCGACGTGATGGCGGCTCTGTCCACCACCACCTATACCGGCGTGTCCGGCACTATCGCCTTCGATGAGATCGGCGACGCCGAGCGCGACGCGGCCTACATCAAGGTAGCCAACACCGAGACCGAGGCCTGGGACTTCGTGGCCGTTCAGACCATCGGCTGAGAAACTCCTGTAAACTCATGCGGGGGCGCGCAAGCGCCCCCGTCAGAGCTAAGGCAATTGCATTATGAGCGCATACACGCGCGTCCATCCACTGGAAGCGGATGTATGCGCTTATGGTTTCAATGCTTTCAAGCTAACCCCATACAGAAATGATTAGGAGGGCCATTTATGGCAAGTTTCCTGCAAGCAAATCTGCCCTATATCCTGGCAGGCATCTCCGTGGGCGGGCAGTATGCCCTGATCGCCATCGGCTATACCATGGTCTACGGCATCCTGCGGCTGATAAACTTCGCCCATGGCGATGTTTTCATGGTGGCAGGTCTGGTGATGGTGTATGCCAGCGCCTCTCTGCCCATGTACATATCCATTCCCCTGGTGCTGATCGTGACCATGGCCCTGGGCTTCGTGATCGAGCGGGTGGCCTATAAGCCTCTGCGCACCGCCCCCCGTATGTCCCTGATGATCTCCGCCATCGGCGTCAGCTACCTGCTGCAAAACTGCGCGCTGTACTTCACCGGCGGCCTGGCCCAGGTGTATCCCAGCATCCCCTGGCTCTCCAATACCGTTACCATCTGGGGCGCTACCACGAAGATGGTGACCATCGTCACCCCTATTCTGACTATCGTGCTGGTGATCGCTCTGGTGACGTTTATCCAAAAGACCAAGATGGGCATGGCCATGCGGGCCGTATCCCGGGATTTTGAGACCAGCCAGCTCATGGGCATCCGCATCAACGCCGTTATTTCCACTACCTTTGTCATCGGCTGCCTGCTGGCCGCCATCGGCTCTCTGCTGTACTTCACCAACTATCCCTCCGTCATCCCCACCTCCGGCTCCATGCCGGGCCTGAAGGCGTTCGTGGCGGCGGTGTTCGGCGGCATCGGGTCTATCCCCGGCGCGGTCATCGGAGCCTTTGTCATCGGTATCTGCGAGAATATCATCAAGAGCATGGGCTCCAACTGGACGGTCTTTTCCGATGCCTTCACCTTTGTGCTGCTGATCGTGGTGCTGCTGGTAAAGCCCACCGGCATCTTCGGCGAAAAGGCCACCGACAAGGTCTGAGAGGAGGGGCTGAACTATGAACGAGACATTATATACTTCCTCGGAGAAAAAGACCGGCAATGTGATGGCCATATGCGCCATCGCACTGGTATACGTTTTCCTGTTCCTGCTGGATAACTTCCTGCCCTCCAATTCCTTCACCCTGATGCTGATCCCGGTGCTGAAGAAGGGCGCGATCTATTCTCTGATATGCGTTTCCATGAACCTCCTGAACGGCTTCACCGGGCTGTTCTCTCTGGGCCAGGCGGGCTTTCTGCTGATCGGAGCTTACTCCTACGCCATCTTCGCCATCCCGGCGGATCAGCACAGCGCTGTGTATCAGTATTTTGACGGCGGCCTTATCCAGTTTTCCATCCCGGAGGCCCTGGGCTCTGTTCTGGGGACGAATCTCGGAAACTTCCTGGGAGCCATCGTCTGCATCATCATCGCGGGCCTGATCGCGGCGGCCTTCGCCGCGCTGATCGGCATCCCGGTGCTGCGGCTGAAAAGCGATTATCTGGCTATCGCCACCCTGGGCTTTGCGGAGATCATCCGGGCTATCTGCCAGTGGACCGGCCTGGGTACCATTACCAACGGCTCCAACCTTCTCCGGAAATACACCAGCTTTTCCGACATCAAGATTTCCTTTGGGGACACGGTGTTCAAGCTGTCCACCATCTTCCCGTTCCTCATTGCCATGGTGAGCATTCTGCTCATTGTGCTGCTCATAAACTCCTCCTACGGCCGGGCCTTCAAGGCCATCCGGGACGATGAGGTAGCGGCGGAGGCCATGGGCATCAACCTGTTCAAGCACAAAATGTTGTCCTTCGTCATCTCCAGCTTCTTTGCCGGCGTGGGCGGGGCGCTGCTGGCCATGTATCAGACCACCATCCAGGCGTCCGCCTTCAAGACGGCCATGACCTATGAGATATTGCTGATCGTGGTTATCGGCGGCATAGGCTCCGTTACAGGAAGCTGTATCGCATCCTTCCTGTATATCGCCTGCAACGAGTGGTGGCTGCGGTTCCTGGACAGCGGCTCCGTGTTTGGTTTGTCCGTGCCGTTTTTCCGGGACGGCTTCCGCAAGGTGGTCTTTTCCGTCATCATCATGGTGGTGGTGCTGTTCTTCTCCCGGGGCATCATGGGCGATAAGGAGCTGTCCTTCGCCGGCCTGGTGCGGCGATTGAAGCGAAGGAAGAAACCGGCAGAGGCTGCCGAGACCAGCGGAGGAGGTGACGCCAATGAGTGAGGAAAAAATGGTCCTCCGTGTGGAGAACGTCACCATGCAGTTCGGCGGCGTCATGGCCGTAAACGATCTGAGCATCGACGTGCCGGAGGGCAAGATCATCGCCCTCATCGGCCCCAACGGGGCGGGCAAGACCACCGCCTTCAACTGCATCACCGGCGTGTATGAGCCGACCAACGGCCTGGTGGAGTTCATGGGGCAGCCCATGGTGCGAAACCACCCCACCGGGAAGATGAAAAAGCAGTACCTGGGCCAGGACGGGGAGAAATACATCCACGACCCGGTGCTGAACCCCTCCCCGGACAAGATAACCCATCTGGGCATCGCCCGGACGTTCCAGAACATCCGGCTGTGGAAATCCATGACCGTGTTCGATAACGTCCTCACCGCGAAGCATATGCGGGCCAAGCAGAACGTGTTTTCCGCCACCTTCCGCACCAGCACGAAGGAGGAGCGCCGTATGCGCCAGGAGACCGCCGATCTGCTGGCGGAGCAGAATCTGCTCCAGTATCAGAACGAGCTGGCCACCAGCCTGCCCTATGGCCTCCAGCGCAGGCTGGAGATCGCCCGGGCCCTGGCCACAGACCCGAAGCTGCTGCTGCTGGACGAGCCTGCGGCGGGCATGAACCCCCAGGAGACCCAGGAGCTGGCCGACTTCATTGTGGAGACCCGCGAAAAATACAACCTGACCGTGTTCCTGATCGAGCATCATATGGATCTGGTCATGCGCATATCCGATTATATCTACGTCATCGACTTCGGCAGCGAGATCGCCCAGGGCGTGCCCCGGGAGATTCAGAGCAACCAGCGGGTCATTGACGCCTATCTGGGGGTGAGCGAGGATGAGTGAGCTGCTGAGGATAGAAGACCTGAGAGTCAATTACGGCGGCATCGAGGCGGTCAAGGGCATCAACGTCTCCGTTGAGGAGGGACAGATCGTCACCCTGATCGGCTCCAACGGTGCCGGCAAGTCCACCACCCTGCGCACCATTTCCGGCCTGGTGAAGCCCAAAAGCGGCAAGATCACCTTTGCCGGGGAGGACATCACCGGCATGGATCCCACGAATGTCGTCCATCACGGCATTACCATGTCCCCGGAGGGGCGGCGTATCTTCCCGGATATGACTGTGAAGGAAAACCTCATCATGGGCGCTTATCTGCGCAAGGATGATCTGTCCGAGGACTTCGAATATGTATACAGCCTGTTCCCCCGCCTGAAGGAGCGGGAGTGGCAGGCGGGCGGCACCCTCTCCGGCGGCGAGCAGCAAATGCTGGCCGTGGCCCGGGCGCTGATGGCGAAGCCCAAGCTGATGATGATGGACGAGCCGAGTCTGGGCCTGGCCCCTCTGGTGGTCAAGGGCATCTTCGATATCATCCGTCAGATAAACGCCCAGGGCGTCACCATCCTCCTGGTGGAGCAGAACGCCAACATGGCTCTCCAGGTGGCCCACAGCGCCTATGTGCTGGAGACCGGCAGCATCACCATGACCGGCACCGGCGCGGAGCTTCTGGCCGATGAGCGCATCAAGGAGGCCTATCTGGGCAAGCACCACGAGGACTAAGTCAAAACAAGCCAGGGGGCCGGAACACCGGCCCCCTTTTGCGTACAGGGAGGTATTTTTATGCGGGCGATGGTGCTGGCATACGGCTTCAGCGGGAAGGAGCAGACGGCGCTCAAGACAGTGTGCGCCCGGCAGGGACTTCGGCTCCGGCGGGTGCGGGAGGAGGAGCTGGGCCAGCCGGTGGGAGCCTTTTTCGGGCTTTCAGCCTATCGGGAGGCGCCGGAAGCCTCGGCGCCGCTGCCCGGCAGGATGCTTGTTATGGGCGGCATGACGAGCCCGCAGGTGGACGCATTTCTGTCCGCCCTGAAAACCGCCCGGGCCGGAGAGAGCCTGAAGGCCGTCCTGACGGAGCATAACGCCGCCTGGGACGGGAACACCCTCTATCACGCCCTGGCCCGGGAGCGGCAGGAAATAGAAGCACAAAGCGCGCCGTGACCGGCGCGCTTTTTCTGTTTATCGGGCTTGCAGGAAGGAAAGCTTCCACTGCGTCCATATCCGCTCCTCCCGGGCCTGGGCGGTCAGGCGGCTGACGGCGGCGGAAGCGCGGGGACTGTCGGCCGCCGATTCCCCGCCCAATCGGGTCAGGGCGGGGAGGCTGTCCGTTCCCAGGTCCTCCAGATATTCCACATCCACCGTGTCCAGCCGGCCGGTGAGATAGGCGTTCACGTTGTATCCCGCGGTGAGACCGGCGGGATTTGCCAGGCACAGCAGACACCAGCCGATCAGGGCGGCAGTGCCCACGGTCCGGAAGAAGCGGAACTCCGGCCTTGCCAGCTTATACCCGGCGGCCAGCAGGCCCAGGGCGGTCATGGCCATAATGAACAGGGTGGTCAGCCACAGGATGGACAGACCATAGGCCAGGATGTAAAGCTGCATCCGGCGGGCGGCGGAGAGAAGGATAACGGCGGTGCAGGCCAGCAGCAGGATGAGGGCGGCCCGCAGCGCCCGTCCGCCCCGGGCTTCAAAGCAGCTTCTGTCCGTCCCTGCCAGGCACAGGGTCAGGTCGATAGCGGCCACGGCCGCCAGCTGAAAGAAGCCGGAGCAGGCATAGGCCGCCCAGCCTCCCGCCATGACAGCGGCCTCCCGGCCGCCGAACAGGAACCGTATCTGTATGGCGCAGAACAGCAGATATACTATATCCAGCAGCACCGCCGCCAGCAGCAGCGGAGGCACCAGCCTGGCTCTGTCCGGCTCCCGGGCGGCCGACGGGGTGTCCGCCGGTCTTCGGATGAAGTACAGGCCGGAGGAGATGAACAGGGCTAAAAGCACGGTGCGGATAATTTTCCGGGCCAGGGGCCCGGCGCTCCAGGTCAGGCGGATATCCCACAGGCTTCCAAAGACCGGGTCGGCGGAGGACAGCAGCCATACCACCAGCCCCACCACCGGCAGGGCGATGACCAGGGCCAGCAGCCCCCGGCCTATCCTGCCCCAGCGCTCCCGTCCCAGCCCCCGGAGCAGCCGGAAGGGGGTCTTTATCTCCGAGCACAGGGCGGTGCAGGTCAGACGCGCCGTCTCGAGCACTGCCATAGGCCGGCCCGGTCTGTACCGGCACTGCCCGGAGAGGGCGAAGGTGGCCATGGCCGCGGTCAGCAGGATCACAAAGCAGTTGAGCAGGGCAAGGCTGGGCAGACTATACAGCGCGGCGCACAGGGCCAGAACCAGGCTGGCCCCTGTCAGCAGCGCCGCCCCCGGCGACCAGCGGGCCCGGCGGCCCAGCGTCAGCAGAACGGCGGCGAAGTGAACCGCCACCAGGGCGAGGATACCCAGCCCCGGCCCATATATGCCCCAGTTTGCCGGGGCGAAGCCGGCCCAGAAAAGCCAGGCCAGCCCCAGGGCGAAAAAGGGTGCAGCCAGCTCCCGCCGGGTGATGCCCTCCCGGGGAGCGGGGACGGCTGCCTCATTCATGGTCCTCATCCTCCCGGAATTCCAGAATATCCCCAGGCTGGCAGTGGAGCGCCCTGCATATGGCGTCCAGGGTGGTGAAGCGCACTGCTTTGGCCTTGCCGGTCTTCAATACGGACAGGTTCGCCATGGTCAGGCCCACGGCCTCCGACAGCTGGGTCAGGCTCATATGCCGCCTGGCCAGCATCACATCTAAATTCACGATGATCATGGGCTTCACCTCATATGGTCAGGTCGTTCTCGTCCTGGATATCGGCGGCCTTCCGGGTCAGATGGCTGAGCGCGGCGGCGGCCACGGCGATGGCGGCCCCCATGCCGATGACGGCCAGCAGCAGGAGAAACAGCCCCGGCGACATGGCTCCCAGACACAGCAGCGCCACCAGCCCGATGAGACAGGCGATGGTGTCCCCCAGGGCCAGACGGCTTATGACCCTCAGCCGCCGGGCGTTTTCCGGGCAGAAGCTGTTATCCCGGCCGATCTCTCCAAAAATTTTCCAGGCGTGCCACAGGGCCAGCACCACCGGTACCACGGCCGCCCAGAAGCATATAAGGCCGGGCCATTGCAGCCAGGCCAGGGCCGGCTCCATCCGGGCCGCCTCCTCCGCCATCAGGGGTACCACGAAAAAGGCCAGTACCCCGCAGGCGCACCATCCGAGTACAGTCAGCGCCCGAAGACAGCGGGCCAGTCTGCTTTGCTTCATCATTTCGATCACCTCATGATTCATATTGCGTTCCGGAACGACTGTAGCATAGCATGGATATTATCGAAAGTCAAGAAATATTTATCGAAAAACGATAATATTTATTCTGCCCGCCCTCCGCATATATCCGGCGGCGTCCGCATAGGATAGCCTGAATACATGCTGTGGGAGGGGATAGGATATGCTTTGCCGGTTTTCGGAGTTTCGATATAAGGAGGTGATAAACGTGCGCACGGGCACCCGGCTGGGGTATGTGTGCGACGCGGAGTTTGATTCCCCGGAGGGGCGCATCACGGCCCTGATCGTGCCGGGGAAGGCCCGGTATTTCGGCTTTGCGGGGCGGGAGGACGATTACGTCCTGCCCTGGGAGTGCATCAGCCGCATCGGGGACGATATCATCCTGGTGGAGACCGACCATGCCATCCGCCGGGGCAAGCGGCCGAAGAAGCCCTGGTTCCAGTGAGCGGGACGTGAAAATACCCTGAAAGCCTTGAAAAATCTATAAAAACCTCTTGCAAAGTGCGGGCCTGTCTGATATAATACCATGGCTTGCCAATTACGCACGGATGCAGACGCGCGGCCCGGTTCCGTTTGGATGGCCGTAAGGATGAAGCGTCCGGAGGGTAAAACTGAATAAAAAAGGAGGATACAACGTAATGGCAGTAGTTTCTATGAAGCAGCTCCTGGGGGCCGGCGTGCATTTCGGGCATCAGACCCGCCGCTGGAACCCCAAGATGGCCGAGTACATCTATATGGAGCGCAACGGCATTTATATCATCGACCTGCAGAAGACGGTCAAAAAGCTGGAGGAGGCCTATGACTTCGTCCGCTCCCTGGCTGAGAGCGGTCAGACCATCCTGTTCGTGGGTACCAAAAAGCAGGCTCACGACTCGGTGAAGGAGGAGGCATCCCGCGTGGGAATGTACTACGTCAACGCCCGCTGGCTCGGCGGCATGCTGACGAACTTCAAGACCATGCGTACCCGCGTTGACCGCATGAATCAGCTCCAGCGCATGCAGGAGGACGGCACCTTCGATATGCTGCCCAAGAAGGAAGTCATGAAGCTGATGAGCGAGCAGGCCAAGCTTGAGAAATATCTCGGCGGCGTGAAGGACATGAAGCGTCTGCCCGGCGCCCTGTTCGTCGTCGACCCCCGCAAGGAGCATAACGCCATCGTGGAGGCCCGCAAGCTGCATATCCCCATCGTGGCCATCGTGGACACCAACTGCGACCCGGACGAGGTGGACTATGTAATCCCCGGCAACGACGACGCTATCCGCGCCATCCGCCTGATCTCCTCCACCATCGCCAACGCCGTGCAGGAGGGCCGTCAGGGCGAGGACGCCGCTGTGGAGGCAACATCTGATGAGACGCCTGCGAAGGAGGAAGAATAATAATGGCTGCTGTTACCGCTGCAATGGTCAATGAGCTGCGCCAGGCTACCGGCGCGGGCTTGATGGACTGCAAGAAGGCCCTGGTCGCCTGCGAGGGCGATATGGACAAGGCCGTAGATTATCTTCGTGAAAAGGGCCTGGCCAGCGCCGGCAAAAAGGCCGGCCGCATCGCCGCCGAGGGCATGGCTTATGCCGCCGTGGTGGACGGCGTGGGCGTGGTCGTGGAGGTCAACTGCGAGAGCGACTTCGTGGCCGGCAATGACCTGTTCAAGAGCTTCGTCACCGATCTGGCTACCGTGATCGCCAAGGAAAACCCCGCCGATGTGGACGCCCTGATGGCCGCCCCCTGGGTGGACGGCAAGACCACCGTGGCCGATGCGAAAAACGAGCTGTTCCTTTCCGTGCGGGAGAATATGCAGATTCGCCGCTTCCAGCGGGTGGCGGAGGGCGTGAACGTGCCCTATGTCCACATGAACGGCAAGATCGGCGTCCTGGTCACTCTGGACACCACCAGCACCGCCCCCGCCGTTATCGAGCTGGGCAAGGATATCGCCATGCAGATCGCCGCCATGCGGCCCCAGTTCCTGGATAAGTCCATGGTGGATGAGGCCTTCGTGGCCCATGAAAAGGAGGTCCGTCTGGCCCAGGCCAAGCAGGACCCCAAGAACGCCAAGAAGCCTGACGCCATCATCGAGAAGATCGTCATGGGCGGCGTCGAGAAGATGTATAAGGAGATCTGCCTGCTCCAGCAGGCCTTCGTCAAGGGCGAGGGAGAGGATGTCTCCGCTCATGTGGCCGCCGTCGCCAAGGAGGTGGGCGCGCCCATCGCCGTAAAGAGCTATGTCCGCTTTGAAAAGGGCGAGGGCATCGAGAAGCGTGAGGACGACCTGGCCGCCGAGGTGGCCAAGCTGACCCAGGGCTGATCTGTCAGAAAAATCAAAAGGAGCCGATATGAAAATCGGCTCCTTTTTTGTTCCGGGCGGCGGCTTTACAGAACGGGCGGAAGGAATTATAATGGTCATATCAAATACAGGGAGGGCCTGCGGTATGGCGGAGAAGGACAATAAGAGGCAGAACGGGAATAAGAAAAAGAGCGGCAGCCAGTTCGTCAGCTATAAGTCCATGGGCCTGATCGCGGGGCTGATCTTCGGCGTGGCCTATGGCGCGGTGCTGGACAGCTATGGAATAGGCATCCCCATGGGGGTCTGCATGGGCGTGTGCATCGGGGCCGTTCTGGACCGGCAGAAAAGGAAATAAGATAAAGAGCGTTTGACCTATGGATATCATCAACAGAGACAGAATACTATACGAAAAGAGCTTCGACATTGCCATGCGGGACTGCGATATGTTCCGGCGGCTGAGACCCTCCGCCGTGCTGACCATGTTCCAGGACTGCTCCGAGGACCTGACGGAAAACTGGGGCGTGGGGCTGGACCGTATGCTGGATGACGGCTTTATCTGGGTGGTGGCCCGGGTGAGCTGCCAGGTGAAGACCCTGCCCTGCCACGGCCAGCCTGTGACCTTCCGGGGCTGGGCCGGCCGGAGCCAGATGGGGATATATCCCTATCATTACCACATTGAGGACCGGGAGGGCCGGGAGCTTATCAGCGGCAATTCCCTCTGGACCGTGGCCGATATACAGACCCATTCCATGATGGGCGCCAACGTGCCCCGGCTGGAGCTGCCCAGCCCGGAGGGGCCGGATGGGTTCCTGCCAAAAATGCGGTTCATTTCCCGGCCGGAGGCCTATGAGACCACCCACCGCCAGGTGCGCTACAGCGAAACGGATATCAACGGCCACCTGACCAACGCCAGATATATGGACTGGGCCTGCGATCTGGTCCCCCAGGAATTCCATAAAACCCACCCCATGACCGGCCTGCGCATAGACTACCGGGCCGAATGCCGCCCCGGGGAGGATATCCCCCTGGACTGGGCACTGGACGACACCCGCCTGTGGTGCCGCAGCGAGGGCAGATTTGCGGCGGCGGTGTTTTTCTGAAAATAATAACGCTTATTACCAAAAGAGGTTTGGAGCCGGGCCCGGCTCCAAACCTCTTTTTTGCTATGTATGCTTTTTCGGGTCAGTCCTTCAAATAGGTCGCCAGGCTGAAATAGGCGTTGGCCCGGCTGTAATTGGCGCTGAGCTGGGCGTATTGGGCGGCCTCCATGGTGTTCCGCTCCGTTTGCTGCAGGGAGGTGAGCATATTGTTGTTCTGCTCGATGGTCCGCTCCGAATTCCGGCGGAGGCAGCGGGTCTCGTATACGATATCCTCCAGGCGGACGATGATGCTGTCCAGCTTTGCCTCCAGGCGCTGGATGCCGTTTTCCATATGCTCATGAATCAGGGTGTCCTCCAGACTGGCCTGGGAGGAGGACATGTAATCATAGATATAGCACACAGCAGCCAGGTTGCGGTATTGATTTGCCAGGATATTCATGCCGTAAAAATCGGCCAGAAGCTGCTGCACCTTGCTGCGTTCCCCGTTATACCACCGTTCTTTGTTTTTCCAGTCTGTCGTCAGCCTGGCGATGACAGGTTTGTTGTTTTGGAGCCGCTCGTCTTCTTCTGCGTTATATTTTTTTACGGCATCACATGCCTCCATATAATGATTCCATGCTGGAACGACTTTCGGAAGATTAATTACTGCCATTAAACCGATACTTATAAAGAACAATCCTATCCCACAATATGCAAATTCTAGAGCGGAACTGGTGGATGTAAATAGAGAAGCGACAAGAATGCCAAATCCAAAAATGAAACTACATACCGTTAGGACTATTCTACCGGCTGGATTTTCTACTTTGCTTGGGTCTTCTTTGTAATGCGCCGTCGCCAACTCCCGCTTTTTCTTCTCTACGCGCTGCTTTTCCCGGTTGTACTGCACATTGATGCGGTACTTTGCCACCTCCAGATCCCGCACGTTGCGGAGATACAGCAGTAATGCGCCTCTGTCCATTGCAATATTCCTCCATATAAATGATAAAGCACTAATACGCTATCAATATAACATGGAGATAAAAACCGCTGTTAGTGAACTATCACTAACATACCTCTTTTAAGTATTTCATCATTCCAAGTGATAAATCACTTGGAGGGGTAATCGTGAACACACAGGAAGCCATCGCGGGGCGGATAATGCAGCTTTGCCGGGAGCGGGGCATCACGCCCAACGGCCTGAGCTATATCGCGGCAGTGCCCCAGGCCACCATCAAGAGCATTCTGAACGGGGAGAGCAAGAACCCCGGCACCGTCACCATCAAAAAGCTGTGCGACGGGCTGGAGATCACCCTGGGCCAGTTTTTCTCCACCCCGGAGTTTGACGCGCTGGAGCAGGAGATCAAATAGGGGGCGGCGTCAGTCCTCCATGACCCGGAACAGGGGGCTTTCCAAGGCGGCGATGTCGTCCAGGGGGACGCGCCGGCCGTCCTGCATCAGGAGGGTGCGGTCGTATTCGTCGATGGATACGACCGCGCCGGTTATGGTCACATACGCCCCGCCGGCCTTTTTCTCATCGGGGATAAAAACGGTCATGGCTACCTCCGGCCTTTGGGGGAGGGCGGCCCTGATGATCTGCAGGCGCCGGTCCAGCGCTTCCAGGCTCTCCTGGGTCAGCTCCGCCTTTTCCTCTGTCAGGCGGGCCGCCTCCCGCAGGGCCGCGCCGTGGCCGGTCAGGGGCGCAAAGGGGGAGAACTGGGCCGCCCGGTCGGCGGCGGACATAGGCGTCCGGGTGGGCGAGACATGGTGGGGCAGATGGATGATGTCGTCATAGCGTCCGCTCATGCCTTGTGCCCTCCTATCTGCCGGTTCCGCTCCCGGGCGGTGGCGCCCTCCTCCAGATCGGTCCCCTTTAAAATGGCGTTTTTGCCGTATTTTTTCTGGATGGCCAGCACCGCCTCCTGCCGCCGCCGCTCTCTGGCCAGCTCCTCAGCCCGGGCCCTTTGCGCCGCGTCCCGTTCATCGTAGTCGGTGAAAAGGTCCATCTGCTCGAAGGCGGGTGGCGGCGGCACGGCGGATTCCTCTATCACATGGTTTGCGGTGACGTTCAGCCGCCGCACCAGGAGAGAGGGGTCCACGATGCGGTCGAACAGCGCGGAGACCGCATCCAGAATCTGCCGGGTGGAGGAGGTATATCCGCCCAGGTTCGCAGTGCCGTGGGCGTGCTTGGGAATTTTCCGGCCGTACCAGTCGGTGGAGATATCCCCGTGATACTGCTGCCGCCGCGCGGCGTCGGACAGGTTTTCGATGTCATATCCCACGGTCAGGACGATCTGATCGGTCACCAGCCTTTTGTCCACCAGGGACAGCACCAGCAGATCGGTCATCTCCCGGGTCACCAGCCGGGCCTTGTGGAATTCATAGGGCCGCTGCAGCACCTGGCCGGAGCCGACGCTGTTGGAGGCGGGGCGGTATGCCTTGATGTCCGCGATGGTGCATGGCTCCCAGCCCCAGGCGTGGTCGATGAGAAGCTCTGCGTTGACGCCAAAGAGCTTATAAAGCAGGTCCTCGTTATAGTGGTCCGCCGGTCCGCCCAGGGAGCAGCGGGCCACGTCTCCCATGGTGAAAAGGCCCTGGGCCTCCAGCCTTTTCCCATAGCCCCGGCCCACCCGCCAGAAGTCTGTGATGGGCCGGTGGTCCCACAGGAGCC
This sequence comes from Oscillospiraceae bacterium, assembly GCA_021203045.1. GTDB lineage: Bacteria > Bacillota > Clostridia > Oscillospirales > Oscillospiraceae > CAJOIG01. The sequence goes on from JAJQBY010000107.1 coordinate 17,669, forward strand.
GGCGGTAGGACATCTCATCCAGCTCCGCGATACGCACGCCGTTTTTGTCCGGGGGAATATGCTTGGCCCGGATATCCAGCGCCACCTTGCAGAGATAGAGATTGGTCCCGATGCCGGCGGTGGCGGTGATGCCCGTGGCGCTCAGCACGTCCAGGATGATGCGCATGGCCAGGTCATGGGCCGTCAGGCCGTAGGTGTGCAGATAGTCCGTGGCGTCTATGAACACCTCGTCGATGGAATAGATGTGCATGTCCTCCGGGGCGATGTATTGCAGATAGACCTGATAGACCTGGGTGCTTTTTTCGATGTAATGGGCCATCCGGGGCGGGGCCACGATGAAATCCAGGGCCAGCTCCGGCCGGGCCTCCAGCTCTGCCGCATCGTGAGACGCGCCGGTCAGCTGTCCTCCGGGGGCCCGCCGGCGGCGGGCGGCGTTGATCTCATCCACCCGCTGGATGACCTCAAAGAGCCGCGCCCGGCCCGATATGCCGTAGGCCTTCAGCGCGGGGGTGACGGCCAGGCAGATGGTCTTTTCCGTCCGCTCCGGATCGGCCACCACCAGGTTGGTGGTCATGGGGTCCAGCCCCCGCTCCACGCATTCCACAGAGGCGAAAAAGGACTTCAGATCGATGGCGATATAGTTTTTTTCCACCCGGCTTCCCTCCCTTCGGCGCAGCGCCTGCTCTGCGATCATTATACCATACGTCCGGGACGATGGATATTTTTTAGCGGCGTGATATTGGTAACAGCCTATTGGTTGTTGCCAATAATTTTTTATGTGATTTCCAACCGGTGGCCAAGGTGCTAAAATAATGACAGGGAAAAAATAAAGTGGCAACAAGGAGAAAACACATCATGAAAAAGCGTTATAAAAATTTTTTCGTTCTCCTGGCGGCGGCGCTGCTGCTGGCGCTGTGCGCCGGGTGCGGCTCCGGCTCCGCCGCCGATAGCACAGCGGAGGCGGGCAGCACGGAGGACTATTATGAGTTTTCCCTGACCATGCACGATGCGGAGAACACTGTCAGCGGTCAGTATCTTCAGAATTGGGCCGATCAAGTTTATGAGCAGACGGACGGCCATGTGAAGATCACCATTCATTTCAGCGCCGTTTTGTCTGCGGCTACGGACGTGGCGGATAACGTGCTGGCCGGGGCCATAGACATTGGCTGGCTGTATACGGCGTATTTTTCCGGGCAGTTTCCCCTGTCCGAGGTCATCACCCTACCCCTTCAGGGCTTTGGTGACCCTGTAGTCAGCACGGAGGTGCTGTGGGACCTGTATGAGGGCTATGAGGAGGTATCCAGCGAATGGAGCGGCTTCAAGCTGCTGATGCTCTATGGTAACCCCGGCATGATGTTCGCTTCCTCCGGCTCGCCCATCACCAGCCTTTCCGATCTGCAGGGGCTGAGCATTCGCTGTCCCTCCGGCCCGATCACCGATGTGCTCCAGGCCTGGGGCGCGAACCCGATCACCATGTCCACCCCGGATATTTATGAGGCGCTGGAGAAAAATAACATCGACGGCTATATCTTTGAGGAGTCCGGTATCGTGACCTTCAGCCTCCAGGAGCTGACCACCTATATCACCGATTATCCCCTGTATGACGGGCCCTTCGGCCTGGTGATGAACTGGGATTCCTGGAACAGCCTGCCGGAGGAATATCAGGAGATCATCGACAGCCTCTCCGGCTATGACGCCAGCATCGCCGCGGCGGAAGCCTTTGGGGACAATGCCGTGGCCGCCCGCGAGACCATTACCGATGCGGGCGTGGAATTTGTGTCCTTCTCGGAGGAGGCGCTGGCGGAGCTGCAGGTAGCGGCGGATGAATACGCGGAGACCTGGGTAGAGGATGTCACCACAGACAGCTTTGACGGCGCGGCGTATCTTGCCGAGGCCAAGGCGCTTGCGGAAGCGTATGCAGGATAAAAGGAGACAGCGATTCCCATGACACCTATTACCATCGGCGTTTTATGCATCGCCGCATTTCTGATACTGATCTTCCTGGGCATGAATATCGGCCTGGCCTTGCTGGTAACAGGGTTTATCGGCTATGCCGCAGTGGTGAATCCCGCTGCGGCCCTGGCCGTTTTGCGCACAGACCCGGCGACCCAGGCTAGCACCTATTCCTTTATGGTGGTCCCCCTGTTTATTCTGATGGGGAATTTTGCGTTTCAGGCAGGGCTGTCCTCCGGCCTGTATGACACGGCGAACAAATGGCTCAGCCGGCTGCCGGGCTCTCTGGCCTGCGCTACGGTAGCCGCCTGCGCGGGCTTTGGTGCCATATGCGGCTCCTGTGCCGCCACCTGCGCCACCATGGGCACCATCGCGCTGCCGGAGATGCGGCGATACGGCTATGATGACCGGCTCAGCACCGGGGCGGTGGCCATGGGTGGCACGTTAGGCGTGCTGATTCCGCCTTCCACGCCCATGATCGTCTACTGTATCATGGCGGAGGTCAGCATCGGCTCCGTGTTTATCGCAGGGATACTGCCGGGGCTGATGATGACCGTGCTGTGCATCGTCACCATCGTGCTGATCGCGGCAAGGAATCCGGAGAAGGCTCCCCGCGGAGAGCGCTATACCTGGAAGGAGCGGATTATTTCCCTGAAGCACCTGATCCCCGTGGTCCTGCTGTTCGGAATCGTGTTAGGGGGGGTGTTCAGCGGGTTCTTCTCCGTGAATCAGGCGTCCGCCGTGGGAGCGTTCGTAGCCATGCTGATGATGGGCTGGAATATCCTTCGTACCTCCGGGTTCAGGATGAAGTTATTCTGGGCCCGGTATAAGGAGGCCATGTGGACCAGCATACAGACCTTTGCCATGACGCTGCTCATCATGATCGGAGCCAGCGTGTTCTGCAAAATGCTGGCCATTACCACCATTCCCGCCACGCTGGCCGCCTGGATCGGCGGCCTGAATGTCTCGCCCTATATTATTATTGCCCTGATGACCCTGGTATATCTGTTCCTGGGGATGATTATGGATGAAATGCCCATGATTATGCTGACGGTCCCCATCTTTCTGCCCATCATAGAGGAGCTGGGCTTCAGCCCCATCTGGTTTGGCGTGTATGTCATCATGGTCATGGAGCTTGGGGCGATCACCCCTCCGGTGGGGCTGAACTGCTTCATTATAAACGGCATTGCCAAGGATGTGCCTCTCGGCAGCATTTACCGGGGCGTATTGCCCTTTGTGGCCACCGTGTTCATCGCCATCGTGCTGCTGACCGCTTTTCCCGCTATCGCCCTGGCGCTGCCGGGGCTGATGTAAGGAGGGGGACGGAATGAAGATCGTTTATAAGATCGGCGATATTATCGGCAGGCTCACCACCGTGGTGGGCTGGGTCAGCTTTATATCCGTTACGGTTATGATGCTTCTGAACGTGGCGGATGTGCTGCTGACCAAGCTGTTTTCCAGTCCCATCATCGGCAGCTATGAGCTGACGCAGCGCATATTGATGTGCGCGGTATTTACCTCCTTTGCCTACGCCCAGACGAAGAAAAAGCATATCACCATGACCATCTTTATCCGTCGGTTCCCCGGAGTGCCCCGGTTCGTATCCTTTGCGCTGACCAGCATCGTCTCCGTCATAGCGGCAGGCGCACTGACCTGGGCTGCTACCGTCCAGGGCGGCGTGGCCCTTCGCTCTGGGTATATGACGGAGGTATTGTATATCCCCTTATATCCCTTCTATTATATAGAGGCCGCCGCCATGGCGGTGTTCACCCTGGCTCTCCTGCATGATGCGGTTCTGGCCGTTATAGCAATCTTCAGCAGGGATGTGGCCCAGGTCGTGGCCAAGGATTGGGATTAGAGAACGCTTAAAGGAGCGGGGCGGATACTACTCCTTCCCGCTCTCCTTCTGCTCCAGACATCTGGCAAATCCCGCCACGGCAGGGTTTTCCTCGTCCTCGTGCCAGAAGCATAAAAGCTCCTCGGTCTGGCCGATGGGATAACAGCGAAGCTGGCTGTTCAGACTCATACGGCTGAGCATGGTGCTGACCAGGACCCCCTGGCCCAGCTCTGTGGCCATATAGGCGGACTCCAGATTGGGGGAGATGATCAGCTCCGACGGGGTGAAGCCCAGCTCCCGGCACTGGCGCATGGCCCGGAGCTTACTTTCGGAAAGCGTCTCTGCGCTGGCCGCCGCCTTGATAAAGGGGTTGTTTTTAAAATCCTCCGCCGAGGCGTCCTCTGTGGCCCTGGGATCGTCCCCGGATACCAACAGCACCAGAGGCGTATCCAATACCTTGGCCCGGAGGATGCCCTGCTCCCGGGGGGCGAATTCCCGGTAGGTGATAATAAGCTCCAGCTTCCGCTGCGAGAACAGCACGTTCAGCTCATACTGAGGCTGCCGTTCCCCGGCGAAGCGCAGGCCGGGGCGCTCCTGCTGTACCTGCTTCATGGCCTGGCCTATGTGCTTCGTGATATCCAGCCATTCCAGATAGCCGAAGTGCAGGGTACCGTACATTTCGTCATAGTACTGTCTTGTCTCATCCATGGCGGCGCTGAACCGCTCTGCGAAGTCGGAAAACAAGGCATAAAACCGCTCGCCGGCTTTGGTCAGCATAACGTAGTGATGCGTGCGGATGAAAAGCTGAAATCCCAGATCCTTCTCCAGCCGGGCGATATACTTGCTGACAGACTGCTGGGTCATATATGTCCTGCGGGCCGTCTCTGTGAAGCTGAGAGTCTGAGCCAGGGTCAAAAAGCATCGGATGCCCGCTTCGTTTATCATATCCGTTCTCCATTCTGTCATGTGTTTATCCGTGGCCAGCGCTTATAGATAAATTGAATATTATTATAATTATATAACGATTTTCCGGAAAGTAAATGTC
>JAJQBY010000122.1:0-27408 GCA_021203045.1 Oscillospiraceae bacterium
TATGTCTATCATCACGACTTCCCGCCGTGCATCCTTTTTCCAGTTCTCCATGTTTCTACACCCCCGTCCTTCTATTTTACCACTTCTTGCACCAACAGGGTATGCTTTCTTTGACAGACTGGGGTCAGGGACAAGACCGAACGGTCTTGTCCCTGACCTTTTTTGAATAATTTGTCAACAATAGTATTTGACCCCTTGACATATAATAAAAGGTGTGATAAATTAGCACTCAGAAGGAAAGAGTGCTAGCAAGCACACAGACAGATTGCCAGCGAGGGACGAAATGGAACTGAGCCAGCGGAAAAAGAAAATACTGACCACCGTGGTGGAGAGCTATATCGCCACGGCGGAGCCGGTGGGTTCCAAGGCCCTGGCAGAGGTGATCGGCTGTTCCTCCGCCACCATCCGCAACGAGATGGCAGAGCTGACCTCCATGGGCTATCTGGAGCAGCCCCACACCAGCGCGGGCCGCGTCCCCTCCCCGGCAGGCTATCGCCTGTATGTCAACGAGCTGATGGAGCGGCAAAAGCTCTCTGAGGCCGAGGTGGAGGCCATCAACGGCAGGCTCGCCAAAAAGGAGGAGGAGCTGGAGCAGCTCATGAGCGAGGTGGGACAGCTCACCAGCTCCATGACCCAGTATCCCGCCTATGCCCTGGCCATGAAGCCCCCCGCCGCCGTGAAGCGGTTCGACTTCATCTATGTGGACGCGACCACCTTTATCGTGGTGGCCCTGCTGACGGACAACACCGTGAAAAACAAGCTGGTCCATCTGCCCTTCTCCGTCCATCAGGATAAGATCACCACTCTCTCCACCCTGTTCAACGCCAACTTCACCGGCGTGACGGAGGAGGAGATCACCGACAGCCTGATCCGCTCCACAGAACGGGCGGCGGGAGACACCTACGGTCTTGTGGCCGTGGTGGCGTCCTTCACCATAGAGATCCTCTCCCAGGCCAAAACCGCCCCCGTGCGGGTGGCGGGCGCCTCTCAGCTGCTGAGCCAGCCTGAATTCCGGGACCCGGACAAGGCCCACGCCCTGATGAATTTCATTTCCGACGGGGACCGGCTCCTGTCCGACCTGCCGAATATGGCGGAGGAGCGGGACGGCCTGCGGGTGACCATCGGGCCGGAAAATCTGGCGGAGGAGCTGAAGGATTCCAGCGTGATTATGGCCTCCTATGACGCGGGAGACGGTATGCGGGGCTATATCGGCGTGGTCGGCCCCACCCGGATGGATTATTCCAGCGTGGCCGCGAAGCTGAGCTACATCGCCGCCGGCCTGAGCCGGCTGTTCGCCGGGACAGACGCCCCGGAGGGACTGAACAATAAATTGGTATTAAAGGGACCGGAACGTCAGAGTCCGGCAAATGATCCGGAAGGAAGGGAGTCAAATGAGCAAGAAGGACAATAACGCGCAGGATATGCCGGGCCAGCAGCCGGACACCCAGGAGGAAGCCCGGGAGCAGGAGCAGACCCAGGAGACGGTGGAGACCCCGGAGGAGCAGCCCGCCCAGGAGGCGGAGGCCGCCGAGGCCAAGGAGTCGCCGGAAAAGCTCAAGCCCAAGGCCAAGGCCAAAATCGACGAGCTGGAAAAACAGCTGGCCGAGGCCAATGACAAATATATGCGCATGCTGGCGGAATATGACAACTACCGCCGCCGCAGCCAGAAGGAGCGGGAAAACATCTACGCCGATGTCCGGGCAGACACCGTATCCAAATTCCTGCCGGTGTACGACAACCTTTCCCGGGCCGTCCAGAACGAGACGGACGGAGAGACCCGCAAGGGCGTGGAGGCCATCCTGAATCAGTTCAAGGCCCTGCTTTCCGGCCTGGGGGTCACAGAGATCGAGGCCGTGGGCAAGAAATTCGACCCCACCCTCCACGAGGCGCTGCTTCACATCGAGGATGAGAAATACGGCGAGGGCGAGATCGTCATGGAGCTGGAAAAGGGCTTCATGCTGGGCGACCGGGTCATCCGCTTCGCCAAGGTCCAGGTGGCAAATTAAAAGCATCCTGCCGTTCCGGCAGTTTATATAGATACCCCATTCATCACTTTGTAAAAAAAGATTCATATATAGGAGGAAAAAATATCATGGGTAAAATCATCGGCATCGATTTAGGCACCACCAACAGCTGTGTTGCCGTTATGGAAGGCGGCGAGGCCACCGTTATCCCCAATGCGGAGGGCGCCCGCATCACTCCGTCCGTAGTAGCCTTCTCCAAGGACGGCGAGCGTATGGTAGGCCAGGTGGCATAGCGCCAGGCCGTCACCAACCCCGACCGCACCATCTCGTCCATCAAGCGTGAGATGGGCTCCAGCTACCGGGTCACCGTGGACACCAAGAGCTATTCTCCCCAGGAGATCTCCGCCATGGTCCTCGCCAAGCTGAAAAAGGACGCGGAGGCCTATCTGGACTCCACCGTCACCGAGGCGGTCATCACCGTTCCCGCATACTTCACCGACTCCCAGCGCCAGGCCACCAAGGATGCCGGCAAGATCGCCGGTCTGGAGGTAAAGCGTATCATCAACGAGCCCACCGCCGCGGCGCTGGCCTACGGCCTGGACAAGGAGACCGATCAGAAGATCATGGTCTATGACCTGGGCGGCGGCACCTTCGACGTGTCCGTCCTGGAGATCGGCGACGGCGTCATCGAGGTGCTGGCCACCGCCGGCAACAACCGCCTTGGCGGCGACGACTTCGACGAGTGCATCACCAAATGGCTGATCGACGAGTTCAAAAAGACCTCCGGCGTGGACCTGTCCACCGATAAGGTGGCCATGCAGCGCCTGCGTGAGGCGGCAGAGAAGGCCAAGTGCGACCTGTCCGGCGTGACCACCGCCCAGATCAACCTTCCCTATATCACCGCTGACGCCACCGGCCCCAAGCACCTGGACATCACCCTGAGCCGGGCGAAGTTCAACGAGCTGACCGCCCATCTGGTGGAAAAGACCGTGGGCCCCGTGCAGCAGGCACTGTCCGACGCCGGCCTCTCCGCCGGAGAGATCTCCAAGGTGCTGCTGGTGGGCGGCTCCACCCGTATCCCCGCCGTGCAGGAGAAGGTCCGCGCCCTGACCGGCAAGGAGCCCTTCAAGGGCATCAACCCCGATGAGTGCGTGGCCGTGGGGGCGGCCATCCAGGGCGGCGTCCTGGGCGGCGATGTGGAGGGCATCCTCCTGCTGGACGTGACCCCCCTGTCCCTGGGCATCGAGACCCTGGGCGGCGTGTGCACCAAGCTCATCGAGCGCAACACCACCATCCCCACCCGCAAGAGCCAGATCTTCTCCACCGCGGCTGACAATCAGACCAGCGTGGAGGTGAACGTCCTCCAGGGCGAGCGTGAGCTGGCCGCCTATAACAAGAGCCTGGGCCGCTTCCATCTGGACGGCATCGCGCCGGCCCGCCGGGGCGTGCCTCAGATCGAGGTCACCTTCGATATCGACGCCAACGGCATCGTGAACGTATCCGCCAAGGACCTGGGCACCGGCAAGGAGCAGCACATCACCATCACCGCCTCCTCCAACCTGTCCAAGGATGAGATCGACAAGGCCGTCCGCGAGGCGGAGCAGTACGCCGCCGAGGACGCCAAGCGCAAGGAGGAAGTGGACGTCCGCAACGCCGGCGATCAGATGGTCTATCAGACCGAGAAAACCCTCCAGGAGATGGGCGACAAGCTGGACCCCGCCGACAAGACCGAGGTGGAGGGCAAGCTGGCCGATCTGAAGACCGCCCTGTCCGGCTCCGACACCGGCCTTATCAAGACCGCCACCGATCAGCTGACTCAGGCGTTCTATAAGATCTCCGAGAAGCTGTATCAGCAGCAGCCCAATGGCGGCGCGGCCCCCGGCCCTGACGCAGACGCCGGCTATTCAGACCCCGGCGCGGCCGCCGGCGACAGCGGCGACGGCCAGACCTACTATGACGTGGATTACACCGAGGTAGACCCGGATCAGAAATAACGCCGTTATGCGCGGTAAGGCGGGGCCATGGCCCCGCCATACCCGCATTGTACGGACCGCGTTTTCATACCGCGTATAGCAGGCTGTAAGTAAGGAAGTGATCGATATGGCAGATAAACGGGATTATTATGAAGTCCTGGGCGTGCAAAAGAGCGCGTCAGAGGATGAGATCAAAAAAGCATACCGCCGCATCGCCAAGGAATGCCACCCTGACCTCCACCCCGGCGATAAAGACGCTGAGGCCCGCTTCAAGGAGGCCAACGAGGCATATGATATTTTGTCCGATCCGGACAAAAAGGCAAAATATGACCAATACGGCTTCGCCGGCGTAGACCCCAACTACGGGGCCGGTGGCGGCGGCTTCACCGGGGATTTTGGCGACCTGGGGGATATCTTCGGAGACATATTCAGCGCCTTCGGAGGCGGCTTCGGCGGCTCCAGAAGCACCGGCAGCAGCCGCAATGGTCCCCGGCGGGGCGAGAGCCTGCGGGTGCGGCTGACATTGTCCTTCGAGGAAGCCGTTTTCGGCTGCAAAAAGGATATAAACATTACAAAGATTGACCAGTGCCCGGACTGCAAGGGCTCCGGCTGCCAGCCCGGCACCACCCCGGAGGTGTGCCCGGACTGCAAGGGCTCCGGCGTGGTCCGCACCCAGCAGCGCACCGCCTTCGGCGTGTTCCAGTCCACCAACCCCTGCTCCAAATGCGGGGGCACCGGCAAAATCATCCACTCTCCCTGCTCCCGCTGCCGCGGCAACGGCATGATTCGGGTGCAGAAGACACTGAACGTCACCATCCCCGCCGGGATAGACGACGGAGAATCCGTCTCCCTCCAGGGCCAGGGCAACGCCGGGGCCAACGGCGGCCCCGCCGGCGATCTGCTGGTGCAGATTCAGGTGCGGCCCAGCCCCACCTTCGAGCGGGAGGGTACCAGCATATACGTCACCAAGACCCTGAGCTTCGTCCAGGCCGCATTGGGCACGGAGATAGAGGTCCCCACCCTGGACGGTCCCGTCAGCCTGAACATCCCTGCCGGCACCCAGACCGGCTCTGTGTTCCGCCTTCAGGGCAAGGGCGTTCCCAGCATAAGAGGCTCCCTCCGGGGCGACCAATACGTCACCATCGATCTGGAGACGCCGAAACACCTCTCCGCCCGGCAGAAGGAGCTTCTGGAGGAGTTTGCAGAGCTTTCCGGCCAGAAGGTGGAAAAGCCGCGCATCACCAAGAAAAAGAAAAAGTCGTAAAAAGCAGAAAGCAGGCGCAAAACCGTACAGTCTTGCGCCTGCTCTTTCGTATCCCGATCTTCTGTCCGCCGGCATCAATTCACCATCCGCACGGGTGCGCCGGCGGCATAGGCCCGGACGTTTTCTATGGTCATCTCCAGGATGCGCTGGCGGGCTTCGGTGGCAGCCCAGCTGATATGGGGGGTTATCAGGCAGTTTTTCGCCGTCAGCAGAGGGTTATCTCCCCGGATGGGCTTGGTGGAGGCCACATCCACCCCGGCGGCGGCCAGCTTGCCGGTATTCAGAGCCTCCGCCAGGTCCCGCTCCACCACCAGCTGGCCCCGGCTGTTGTTGATGAGGATGGCGCCGTCCTTCATTTTTGCGATGGTCTCCCGGTTTATCAGGCCCTCCGTCTCCGGCGTCAGCGGGCAGTGGAGGGAAACCACATCCGAGCGGGCCAGCAGCTCGTCCAAGGTCACATAGACCGACGGGTCCTGATCGGCCCGGACGGTGCGGCTATAGGCGATGACCTCCATCCCCATGGCGGCGGCGATCCGCCCCGTGGCCTGGCCGATGTTGCCATAGCCGATGATGCCCATGGTCTTGCCCGCCAGCTCCGTGATGGGATAGTCCCAGAAGCACCACTCCACGCTCCTCTCCCACCGGCCCTCATGCACCGCCTGGTCGTGATGGGCCACATGGCAGCACAGCTCCAGCAGCAGAGCGATGGCGAACTGGGCCACGGTGGCGGTGCCATAGGCGGGGACGTTGGAAACGGGGATGCCCTTCTCCCTGGCGCAGGCCACATCCACCACATTATACCCTGTGGCGGTAACGGCGATATAGCGCAGACCCGGGCAGTGGTCCATGACGGACCGGGTGATGGGGCATTTATTGGTGACGACGACCTCTGCGTCCCCGATGCGGCGGACGGTCTCATCCTCCCCAAGGGTCCGGTCATATACGGATACCTCTCCCAGCTCCTCCATTTTCTTCCAGCTCAGATCTCCGGGGTTTACGGTATAGCCGTCCAGAATAACGATCTTCATAAGCTCCGCTCCTCTCACGCTTCTGCAAGCTCTTCCATCTCGTCGATCAGGGCGTCGAAGCGGGCCAGCGCCCGGTCGATGGGCTCCGCCGTGGCCATATCCACCCCCGCGCCCCGAAGAAGCTCGATGGGGGGCTTGGAGCAGCCGCCCTTCAGAAAGCCCAGGTAATTCTCCGCGGCCTCCGGCCCCTCGGACAGGATCTTTTCCGACAGGGCGATGGCGGCGGCATAGCCGGTGGCGTATTGATAGACATAGTAATCATAATAGAAATGGGGTATTCTGGCCCACTCCAGACTGATCTCCTCATCCATGACGATATCCGGCCCGAAATATTCCCGGTTCAGACGGCCATAAAGCTCGCACAGGGCGTCCGCCGTCAGGCCTTCACCTCCCTGGGCAATGCGGTTGATCTCCAGCTCGAACTCCGCGAACATAGTCTGTCGATACAGGGTGGTGCGGAACTGCTCCAGGAAATAATTGATGAGATAGGCCCGTTCGCCCTTGTCCTCCGTGTGCTGAAGGAGATACTGCATCAGCAGGGCCTCGTTGCAGGTAGAAGCCACCTCCGCCACGAAGATGACGTAATTGGAATAGGTCGCAGGCTGGTTCCGGCAGGTCAGATAGGTGTGCATGGAGTGGCCCATCTCGTGTATCAGGGTGAACACATCGTTCAGCCGCCCCTGGAAATTCATCAGGATATAGGGATGCATCTCATAGCCCCCGGCGGAATAGGCACCGCTGCGCTTGCCCGGGCTTTCATATACGTCCACCCAGCGCTGCTCCAGCCCCTGCCGCACTGCGGCGCAGTAATCCTCTCCCAGCGGAGCCAGGGCGTTCAGTATCAGCTCGCAGGCCTCCTCATAGGTGAAGGTCATCTCCACCTCCCCCGTCATGGGAACATACAGATCATAGAAATGCAGCTCGTCCACGCCCAGCAGCTTTTTCCGTAGGCGGGTATATTTGTGCATGGCGGGAAGATTGCGATGGACGGCGTCGATCAGGTTGGTATATACCTCCACCGGCACCTCCGTCCCGTCCAGGGCGGCGTCCAGGGTGGAGGGGTATTTCCGCGCGCCGGCAAAAAACTTGAGCTGAGCCGTCTGGGCGGACAGGATAGCGGCGCAGGTGTTCCGGTATTGCCCGTATACCCCGTATAGGGACCGGAACGCAGACCGCCGCAGCGCCCGGTCCTGACTCTCCAGCAGGGGCACAAAGGTCCCATGAGTGACCGGGTGGGACTGACCCTGGCTGTCCTCCGCATCCGGGAAGGTCAGGTCTGCGTCTGCGAACAGGGAATAGATATTATCCGGCTGGATGGCAAGCTCCCCGGCCCCGGCCAGCAGCGCCTCCTCCGCCGGAGACAGCACATGGGCCCGGCGGCGCAGGACGCTGTCCAGGCTCCGGCGGTACTGCTCCAGGCCGGGGGCGTCCTGATAAAAGCCCTCCAGCCGCTCCGGCTCTATTCCCATCAGCTCCGGCACAAACCAGGCGCAGGCTCCGTTCAGGGACACCCCCAGGGTGGCGACCTGACTGGACAGGCTCTGATACCGGCTGACGCGGGTATCCTCGTCGCTCTTTCGCTGGGCGTAGGTATATAGCTTTCCCATGGCCACGTCTATATCGTCCTCCAGCCGCAGGAACGCCAGCAGCTCCTCCGCCGACTGGCTGATGCGTCCCTGAAAGGCCGAAAGCTGCTCTGGGTATCCCTTGGCCGTCTCCAGCGCCGAAAGAAACTTCTCCTCATCGGCAAATATCCCTGTCAGATCCCAGGTATATTCGACCGGTATTTCCTCCCGTGTCTGATACTGATTCATGGTCGTCGTACCTCCAATTTTTCCAATGGTATTATTGTACCATACCTGCGCTGAAAGAACCAGCCTCTCCTATCCCGCAGGCTATGATAAATACATGACCGGCCTCCTCAGGAAGCCGGTCATATGTCTGTCGGTGATTTTATTCCAGCGTCAGATCCCCGTCCTTAATCCAGCCAAGCCTGCGGCAGACCAGCCCCAGGGCCCAGCAGATGACGGCGGGCAGAACGAAGCAGACCAGCACCAGGCCGATCCAGTCCATGGCGGTGGGTGTGATGGCGACGGCGCCGTTTGCGATAGCGGCCTCCGACGGGCTGAGCCAGCCTGTCCAGATACCGATAGGCCCGCACAGGCCGCAGGTACCCATGCCGGAGTTTACCGCCGCGCCGTTCATCTCCAGCTTGAACAGGCAGGTAGCGATGGGCCCGGTAATGGCGCTGGTGACGATGGCGGGTAGCCATATCCGGGGATTTTTGATGATGTTCCCCATTTGCAGCATGGAGGTGCCTATGCCCTGGCTGACCAGGCCGCCCCACTTATTCTCCCGGAAGGACATGACTGCAAAGCCCACCATATTGGCGCAGCAGCCGGCCACCGCCGCACCTCCTGCCAGCCCCGTCAGGGACAGGGCAGCGCATATGGCGGCGGAGCTGACCGGCAGCGTCAGCAGCACGCCCCCCACCACGGAGACGATGATGCCCATCCAGAAGGGCCGCAGCTCCGTTGCCAGCATAATAAGCTTGCCGCACCAGCTGGCCGCCGCGCCGATGGGCGCCGCGATCAGCCAGGCGATGCCGATGCCCACCATAATGGTGACGATAGGCGTGACCAGGATATCCACCTTCGTCTCCTTGGACACGGCCTTCCCGAACTCCGCCGCGATGATAGCCACCACCAGCACCGCCAGAGGTCCGCCGGCCCCGCCCAGGGCGTTGGTGGCGATACCCACCGGGATCAGGGAGAACAGCACCAGAGGCGGAGCCTGCAAGGCATAGCCGATGGCTACCGCCATGGCCGGGCCCACCATAGCCGCCGCCAGGCCGCCGATGGTGTAGTCCGTGCCGTTGACGGTGGCCACAGTGCTCGTCAGAAAACCGATATGACATTGAGCGCCCAGCGTATTCAGAATGGTACCGATCAGCAGCGTGCAGAAAAGCCCCTGGGCCATGGCCCCAAGGGCATCGACCAGGTACCTTTGGACGGAGATCTCGATGTTCTTGCGCTTGAGGAAGGCTTTGAACTTCATGATAATGCTCCTCTTTCCAATTTGTTTTTGCGCATTCAGATAGAATAGATTAGAAGCATTATACGCCCCCGGCCCCCACAGCGCAAGAAAAGTTAATTTAATGTCCTGAGGAAATCTGACTGTCTCCGATCATCCGTACAGACTTGCCGCAGCCGCCTCCCAATAGGACGCATCGCTGTATCCGGCAGCGGCCGCCATGGAGGTGATATCCATCCCCATATAGGTGATCCTGGTGAAGGTGAACGTCCCATCCTCCACCGTGCCGTGGAAGGTGACGCTGCCGGTCATGGCTTGGCCGTTGATGGTGCCGGAGATCTCGGTCTTATAGGTACAGGAGCCGTCCTCGTTCACGGTCAGAACGCTGCCGTCCTCTCCCTCATAGGTCCCGGCCCGCAGAGACGGGGTCGACTCCGGGGCAGCCGTAGCCTCCGAAGCGCCCGCAGCAGCCGTCTCCGTCTCGTCCGCCGCCGCAGAGGACTCCGCGGCCTCCGAAGCGGGAGCCGTCGTGACAGCGGCCTGATCGTCCGCCCCAGAGGCGGCGCTCGTCGGCGCAACCGCCTCGCAGAGCGCAGTGATCGTCGCCCTTCCCCAGTCGCAGGAGGACAGGCAAACCAGCAGCACGCCGGCCAGCAGGATGGATGATATGATCTTTTTCATAGGTCAGCACCGCCTGTTCCTTGATTTGTTATAACTTTTATTATACAGGATAGCGCCCCGTTCCGCAAGTCAGCCCCTCAGCGAGGTATATATAAGAAAAATTGTACAATAATATTTTGTTTTCTTATTCAATTTTTGTGCGATTGTCCATTGTATGTCAGATAAAAAGCCATTATAATAATGAATATAAGATTTCTTGAGAAAGGAAATTAGCAAAAATGAAAAAACTGCTCTCTCTCATTTTAGCGCTGGTCATGGTATTCAGCCTGTGTACCGTGTCCGTCCTGGCCTCGTCCGAGGCGTCCGGTGAGGCGTCAGGAGAGGCATCCGACGAGGATAAGCCCGTCATCGGCATTTCCTGGAAATCCGATTCTCAGGACTACTCCCGTCTGGCAGCCGTGATCGAGGCCGCAGGCGGCATACCCGTGGAGCTGCCCCAGATCACCTCCACCGCCGTCACCTATGACGAGGAAGGCGACCTGACTGAGGACTGCATGGAGGAATCCGGCATGCTGAAGCAGGAATACGCCGACGCCATCAAGGAGCTGGACTTTGACGAGACCAACCTGGCCGAGGCCCTGGAGGGCATCGACGGCGTGGTCGTCACCGGCGGCGAGGACATCAGCCCCTCCCTGTTCGCAGACCCCATGACGGAGGAGAACGAGGGCGAGGAGATCAACGCCACCCGTGATATATCCGACTATCTACTGGTAGCCTACTGCATCGAAAACGACATCTCCACCCTGTGCATCTGCCGGGGCGAGCAGATGCTGGGCATCGTCTCCGGTGTCACCTTCACTCAGGACATCCCCAACTATTATGCCTCCCTGGGCGTGGAATATAATGACACCCACCGTATGCCTGCCGATGCGGAAAACCGCACCTATGCCCGCCACGACGTCGATATCCTGGACACCGATTCCCTGATTTATGCCATCGTGGGCGATACCACCCTGGAGAACGTGTCCTCCTGGCACCATCAGTGCATTGAAAGCGTGGAGGGGACAGACCTGAAGGTCACGGCCAGCACCACTGCCGACGGCGTGGAGATCATCGAGGCCATCGAGCGCACGGACAAGACCTTCATCATGGGCGTTCAGTTCCACCCGGAAAATGACTGCGCCATCACCCTGGTGGACGGAGAGGAATCCCTGTGCGACTACGACACCTGCATCGCCTTCTTCGAGACGCTGGTGCTCTATGCCGGCGGCGGCTCCCTGGACCTGGCCTCCGGTGAGGCCAGCGGCGAGACTGCGGAGGACTATGCGGACTATCCCGAGATTCCCGCAGACCTGGAGCCCGGCGAGGAGCCTCCCGGAGGCTTCGGCGGCATCGACTGATATCATCCGTACAAGGATTGCAAACCCCAGGAGCTGCGGCTCCTGGGGGTTTTGCTATGTATCAGGTCATATATATTTTTTGACGCCGGGAATCTTCTTCAGCACCCATGTGACGGCGACGCCAAGCACAAAGGCGCACAGTATCCAGATGAGGCAGGCGGGCATGGTGTGGATATACGGCTTCAGCGCCGTGAACACCGGCTTGGTGGCATCCCGCAGGATTCTCTCCAGCAGATAGATGCCAAAGGTGGTGCCACCCAAAAAGCGGATAACCTTCTGCACCTCATTCGGGATATCCTTCCGCATGAACAGAAGCTTCCCGCAGTAGTAGATCGTATAGGTAGGGATAGCGACTAGGCTGTTATGAAATACCTGGGACACACTCGAATTACATTCCCCTGTCACTCTGGCCCGGAATACCGTCATATAACAGCAGACGCCAATGGACAGAAAGCTCAGGACGATGCCAATGACCGCGTTTTTCCTGTTGTAATGCTCCTCCGACAGAATATGCTCAAAGAAATATCCCATCATAAAATATACCATATTTGTGGCCGTAAAAAGAGCGCCCCTCAGATTGGAGTTGATTGTCACCGCGTCCAGGCCCAGCCGGTACTGCAGGATAGGGATAACACCCACCAGCAGAATAGACATTCCCGCCAGATATACATACTCGTTCGCCGTCATGTGCTGGGCCATCCGGCGCAACAGAGGAAGCATGGACATGATAGCCAGGTAGGCGTACAGATACCACAGGGGCGTAGAAATCGTAGAGCTATACAAGGTCTTTACAAAGACGCCCAACTGAAAGGCTGTGCCTTCTCTCAGGCAAAAATATAACTGGTACATAAGAGAAACAACCACCAATATAACCGCCATTCTCAGCACTCGTTTTTTATAAACGGTGCCGATGCTCTCATTCTTCCCCAACAGCAGCGTCCCGGAAACCATGAAAAACAGCGGCACTGCGAATTTACAGCCGATGGACATAAAAAGATATACCGGATATAAAAAGGACTCCTCGCTGATGGAAAACAGGAAGAAGCCGCTGGTACCAGTGTGATTGAACATGACCCAATAAATAGCTATGACCCGGAACAGCTCCAGGTGTGTCAGGCTGCGCTTTTCCATATTTATCTCTCCCATATTTCAATAAATCGTATTTTTGATTCTGACAGCAAAAAAAGCCTTCACCCGCCCGTCCGGGCCGGTGAAAGCTTCAGCTGTTATAAATATACAGGAGATGTAAAAATATGGAAATTATGCGCAGCTATCCTGCCTGCCTGCCTGCCTGCCTGCCTGAAAAGTATGATCTCTTTCATCCTTTTGTCAACCCCCGTTTTTGTTTTCGTTCCGCGCACGACAAAATACGCATAATTATATATGGCGCAATCTATGCTGATTGTCAACCTTTTTATGACGTTTCCCGGATGACCGCCTATAGCGGCGTCCAGCGCAGGTCCCGGCTCAATGCCGGCCGGAGCAATTTGTTCTCTCAAATGGGCTTGCGCTTGCGGACCAAACAGGGTATAATAAAAATACTTTTAAAAATTTGTGTTTCATCAGGAGGGATACTATGGACGAGAAAACCCTTGCCTACATCAACCTCTATGCCGTGCTGGGGAGCCTCCAGAAGCTGTGCTCCCTGGACGATGAGGCCAGGCGCCTGATCGAGGGAAAGGATGTCTCTGTGGGCATCGCCGTCAAGGGCGGGCCGGAGGCCACGCTCATCTTCAAGGACGGCAAATGCACCCTGGTGGAGGGAACGGATAACTGCACCATCAAGCTGCCCTTCTCAAGCCCGAAGAAATTCAACGGCATGATCGACGGCACCGTGACTCCCTTCCCCTCCAAGGGCTTCACAAAGATAGGCTTTCTGCTGAAGGAGTTCACTAAGCTGACCGATATCCTGACCGGCTATCTCCGCCCGGCAGAGGGAGCGCTGGACGATCCCCGTTTCTTTGAGGTCAGCACCACGCTGATGTTCTATCTCATCGTGGCGGCCATCGCCCAGGTGGGCAATGTGGACAAGATCGGCCGGTTCAGTGCCTCCAACACGGTAGACGGCAACGTGAAGCTGGCCATCGAGGGCGGCCCCTGCGGCTATGTGAAGGTGGAGAACCACCACCTGACCGCCGTGCTGGAGGAGCCGGAGGAGTACATGTCCTATATGGTATTCGGGGATATGCACATCGCCCGGGACCTGTTCGACGGAAACGTGAACGCCATCGCCTGCATCGGCACGGGCCAGATCCGCATCGGCGGCATGATTTTGCAGGTGGACAACCTGAACCGTATGCTGGACCGGGTCGCGCTCTATCTTTCATGAGGTGATATGCTATGAGAAAAACGTATGAATATCCGAAAAGCCGGGCCGCCTTTGAGCGGGCCTGCAAGGTAATTCCCTCCGGCATTTACGGCCACCAGGGCCCGGCGGAGGGCTGCTATGTGCCCATCGAGGCCTACCCGCTCTATTCCTCCAAGGCCCAGGGGTCCTATCTCTGGGATCTGGACGGGAACCGCTTTATCGACTATATGTGCGCCTACGGGCCCAACGTGCTGGGCTATAACGACCCGGACGTGGATGAGGCCGCCGCCCGCCAGCGGGCCATATCCGACTGCACCACTCTGCCGAACCCCATCATGATCGATTTTGCCGATCTGCTGGTGGAGACCGTGGCCTGCGCGGACTGGGCGTTCTTCGCCAAAAACGGCAACGACGTGACCACCGGAGCCATCATGGCTGCCCGGGCCCATACCCATCGGAAGAAGATCGTGTTTTTCAAGGGATATTATCACGGCGTCTCCCCCTGGACCCAGAAGGTGGACTATCCCGGCATCATCGAGGAGGACGTTGCAAACAGCATCTACATCCCCTGGAACGACTATGACGCCCTGGCCCAGGCCTTTGAGGACAACAAGGACCAGATCGCCGCCATCATCGCCCAGCCCTATATGCACGGCAACTTCCTGGACAACGAATTCCCCGCAGAGGGCTTCTGGCAGAAGGTACGCAAGCTGTGCGACGACACCGGCACCGTGCTTATTATAGACGACGTGCGGGCCGGCTTCCGCATGGATATCGCCGGTTCCGACCACTACTTCGGCTTCCAGGCGGATTTGATCTGCTTCTGCAAGGCTCTCGCCAACGGCTATAACGTCTCCGCCCTGTGCGGCAAAGAGTTTATGAAAAACGCCGTCAGCAGCCTGTCCTTCACCGGCAGCTATTGGATGAGCGCCGTTCCCTTCGCCGCCGGCATCGCCTGCATCCAGAAGATGAAACGGCTCAACTGCCCCCAACTGCTCATAGACCAGGGTCAGAAGCTGAAGGACGGCCTGATCGCCGCCGCCAAAAAATATGATTTCGACCTGCACGTCAGCGGCATCCCCTCTCTGTTCTATCTCCGCCTGGCGGACGACCCCACCTTCGTCCTGCATCAGGAGTGGATCGCCGAGTGCGTGAAGCGGGGCGTGTTCTTCACCTGCCACCACAACCACTTTATAAACGCCGCTCTGACTGACGCCGATATCGCCGAGACCATAGAGATCGCGGACGAGGCGTTCATGGTGGTCCGGGACCGGCACCAGTGATCGCAGCCATACCGATATAAACCGAACCAGCTCCGGCTTTTTTGCCGGAGCTGGTTTTTGCGCAAAAGCGGCTCGCTGTCATTTTTTGCTTCCGGCAAAATCCAAGGAAATATCCCCGTTGTTGCCGTTGACTATCAGGGTACGCTCCTGCCCGTCCTTTTCAGATGGGAGGTTACTGTCGCCCTTTTTGATGGAGCAGGCAATGGCATACTCCTCATAAGCGCCGGCCAGGATACCGGATATATCCCCGTTTTTGGCGTTTAGGGACACCCGGACAGCATCCAGACCGTTCAGCAAGATATTGCCTCCATTGGCGGTCAGGGTCACGCTCCCCTCCACAGTCAAGGGACTGAGAGTGATATCCTCGTTGGTGGTGGCGACGGTCAACGCCTCCAGCTGCTCGTCCGGCACCTGAAGGCGTATAAGGCGATAGGCCTCATCCGTCTTGGTCCCGATATAATCCGCCCAGGTCTTGTCGCTGACGGCGGTCATGGTGAGACAGCCGTCCTCCGAGAGGTCGA
Source organism: Oscillospiraceae bacterium (assembly GCA_021203045.1). Lineage (GTDB taxonomy): Bacteria > Bacillota > Clostridia > Oscillospirales > Oscillospiraceae > CAJOIG01. The sequence continues at coordinate 15,396 of JAJQBY010000122.1, forward strand.
TGTCATAATATTCCTGCTCACTGGCATAATAGCTGATGTGTACCTGCCCATCCTCGGAGGGCGAGATCTGTATCGCCCGGTCCCGGACGTCAAGGGATATCTCCGTGACCTGCTCCCCCTCCGCCGTATAGCTTCGCAGGGTGTGTAAAGCAGTCTGCTCCTCCCCGGCACAGCCGGTAAGAGCAAGGCTCGCGGCAAGACACAGAATGAGCGGGATGATTTTTTTCATGGTGTATTCCTCCTTGAATTTGGTCTCCGGGCGTTGCTTTTCTCTGCCGCCCTGTGGTATGATAATCCTTTGTGTAACACAAAAGTCAAGGGGGAAAAATGAAGAAGCTTTATACAGTCGGCGAGGCCGCCAGGCTGGCCGGCGTCACCAGCGAGACTCTGCGCCATTACGATCGCATCGGCCTGGTGCAGCCAAGCCGGCGGGACGATTGGACGGGCTATCGCTATTATACGGAGCAGGATGTTGTTTGGCTGAAGACTGTCCGGGCCCTGCAGCAGATGGATCTGCCCCTGCGGGAGATTCGCCGGGTGCTGGCCTATGACAGTCTGGAGCAGGTCGTGGCCTTTCTGGAGGAGGCCGAGCGGAAGGCAGACGAAAAAATCGCCTCGCTGGAATACAGCAAGGCGAAAATCCGGTTGGCACGGAGGGACTACGAGGCGAAGCTGATGGCCGGGAAACCGGGAGAGGAGGCCCTTGTCCGGCATATGCCGGAGCGGGTCATCCTTCTGTCGGACACCCTGGAGCAGCCCACGCTGGAGAATCTATGGAGCTATCAGCGGCATTTTTATGCCCAGATCGGCCCCGCCCGGCGGGAGGAATTTTCCTTTGAGGATGTGGCCGGGGTCTATACGGAAAACAGCGCCTCCCGCCTGTTTGCGGTGTGTACGCGCCACAGTGCGATCGCCGGGCTCAGGACCCTGCCGGAGGGCGATTATCTCTGTGCAGCCTGCACCGGAGAGGAACGGGCTGCCGCAGAAGCTCGTCTGCGCCGCATCGCCGCATCGGAATACGGAACAGCCCCATCCTTCACCGTGGAGCAGATCGTCATCACCGCTATCCTGCGCTGGAGCTATCAGGTGCAGATATTCCTGGGGTGAGAAGGCCGGATGGTACGGCCCCCGCTCCGCCCCCTCATAGGCTTAAATATAATACAGCTTCTTCGCCTTATAGGTCAGCTCCTCCCGGCAGTCGGGGTGAGCGATGGCGATCAGGGCGCGGGCCCGCTCCTCCAGGGAACGGCCCCGGAGCGGGGCTATACCGTATTCCGTGACGATATAGTCCGCATAGTTGCGGGGGATGGTTACCCCTGCGCCGGGAGAGAGCATATCCACAATCTTGGACACGCCCTTTTTCGTCTTGGAGGTGAAAGCCATGATACTGCGGCCGCCCCGGGCGTGGAGCGCACCGTAGACATAGTCAAACGCGCCGCCGGAGCCGGATATGACCCAGGGGCCGATGCTCTCCGAGCAGATCTGGCCGGTCAGGTCCATCTCTATGCAGGTATTGATGGAGACCATGTTATCGTTTTTCATGATGATGGCGGGGTCGGCCCCGTATACGGCGGGGACGATGCGGCAGGACGGGTTCTCGCTCAGGGTCTGATACAGCTCCGGCGTGCCGCCGGCGAATATGAACAGATGCTGGCCCTGCTTGAAATTTTTCCGCGCCCCGGTGATGACCCCGGCCCGTATCAGCTTGCCCATGGTGCTGGTGGCCATCTCCGTGTGCAGGCCCAGATCCTTCAGATCCATCATCTCATTGGCGATGGCATTGGGCAGAGAGCCGATGCCCAGCTGGATGCAGTCTCCGTCCTTCACCAGAGAGCGAACATTTTTCGCCACCATGACCTCCTCCGGCGTGGGGTCGGCATCCGGCACCACGTTGATGGGATAATCCGCCTCCAGCAGGCAGGTGACGTCGTTGATATTGATCTCCAGACCGCCCCGGACGCGGGGCAGATTGGGATTTACCTCCAAAATGATTCTGTCTGCGCTGGCATAGGCTGCGTCCTCATACATCATGCACAGGCCCACCTGCATATTGCCGTTTTCGTCCATAGGCGTAGCGGCGGCGACGAACACATTGCAGGGGAAGTGGCCGCTGGTGAAGGTGGAGTAATCGCACATATCCGCAGGGATAAAGCTGGTGTTCCCGTTTTTCATGCCGTTAGAGAGGTCCCGGCCAAAGAAGAAGGAGCCGGTGTTAATGTGACCGTCCATGCCGTCCATGGTGACGAAGGGATAAACGCCCTCGTGGCCCTTGATGCACTTCACGCCCGTGACCCGGTCCGCGATGGTATGCATATGATTCAGCATCTCCACCTGGGCATTGCAGGCGGCCGCAAAGGCCACCACGTCCCCGGATTGAATCACGTCCAGGCAGTCCTGAATCGTGCCCTTTTTCGCGTTATACAGGGATTCATAGTTCGTTCTCATATATAGTGTGCCCCTTTCCTGAAACATTCACAGAGAATGTATAATATAAATATTTGATATTATTATATTTTATTGCGGGCAGAATTGCAATAGAAAAGAGCGCTCGACTGTCAGGAAATGGCAAATCTGCATAAAATACCGGGGAAAGGAAAAAAAGACTTGCATCCTGAGGGAAAACGTGGTAAGATTCACCACACACGGACAAATGACTTTGTAAGGGGGACATCTTTGTGTCAGACCAGGAGCGGGCCAGATATTATCTGGTGAGTGGGGACGCATTGCCTGAGGTGTTCATTCGGGTAACTCAGGCCCGGGAGCTGTTGGACACCGGCCAGGCTCAGACGGTCGCAGAGGCCGCTGAGCGGGTGGGCATATCCCGTTCCGCCTATTACAAATACAAAAATGCGGTCATGCCCTTCCAGAGCGTAGGAGCCGGCCGTATCGTCACCTTTCAGATCATGCTCCGCCACCAGATGGGCGTGCTCAGCGAGGTGCTGGGCATTTTCGCCGGCACGGGGGCCAATATCCTTACCATCAACCAGGGCATTCCCACCAACGGGGCAGCGCCGGTCACCGTGACGGCGGACACCGCGGACATGGAGATCACCACAGAGACGCTGCTCTCCCGCCTGGAAGGGACCGAAGGGGTCATCAGCGCCACCGTTGTGGCGGGGTAAAAACAGCAGAAGAAGGAGAAAGAACGGATGATAAAATATGCGATCCTGGGCTACGGCACGGTAGGTCGGGGCGTGGCGGAGGTCATGGCCGAGGGCCGGGAGAAAATGGCCGCTCTGGCAGGCCAGGAACTGGAGCTTGGGTATATCCTGGTGCGCCGGGCCTTTCCGGGCGGCCCTTATGAGGACAGGATGGTGCAGGACTTCAGCATCATCGAGAACGACCCGGAGGTGGCCGTGGTGGCAGAGGTCATGGGCGGCACAGGCGCGGCCTATGAATATTCCCGCCGGGCGCTGCTGGCAGGCAAGAGCGTGGTCACCAGCAACAAGGAGCTGGTAGCGGCACGGGGTCTGGAGCTGGAAGCCCTGGCCCGGGAGCATCACGCGAGTTACCTCTTTGAGGGCAGCGTGGGCGGAGGCATCCCCATCCTGCGGCCCCTGTATCAATGCCTGGCGGCCAACCGTATCGACCAGGTGTTCGGCATTCTGAACGGCACCACCAACTATATTCTGACGGCCATGGACGCCCAGGGGCAGAGCTTTGAGGAGGCCCTGAAGGATGCCCAGGCTCTGGGTTATGCAGAGGCCGATCCCACCGCAGATGTGGAGGGCCACGACGCAGGCCGGAAGATCACCATTCTGGCAGATCTGGCCTTCGGGAAAAATCTGGACCCCAAGGCCGTTCCCACCCAGGGCATCACCGGGGTAACGGCGGCCGATCTGGAGCTGGCCCACGCTCTGGGCTATACGATAAAGCTTCTGGGCCGGGCCATACGCACAGAGGACGGCTGCCGGGTCTTCGTAGCGCCCCATCTGGTGCCTATGGAGCACATGCTGGCGGGTGTCAGCGGGGTGATGAACGCCTGTGTCGTCCGGGGCAGCGCCGTGGGCGAGGTAGTGATGTATGGTCCCGGTGCCGGAAAACGGCCCACCGCCAGCGCCGTCTGTGCGGATATTCTGGACGCGGCGGTCCATCTGGACGGAGGAAGGACCATGTATCTGGGTCAGTCAGGCGGTCAGGTAGAGCCGGAGGCGGCGCTGTCCTCCCCCTGGTTCATACGCACAGGCGCGGCCCCGGACCTGGTGCTGGCCCAATTCCCCCAGGCTGCCCCCATATATGGCGCCAGCCGGGAGTGCGGTCTCATCACCGCTCCTATGACGCGGGACGAGCTGGAGGCCGGTCTGGGCGCTGTGGAGGCCAGGGCCGTATACCGGGTGCTGGAATAAAACATATACTGTAAACGGAAGGTTTTTGACTGTCGAATTTATTATAGGGAGACTGATATATGCTGATCGTACAGAAATTCGGCGGCTCCTCTGTGGCGAACGCCCAGCGGATCCGCAACGTGGCGGGGATCATCGCAGAGTCGTTTTTGTATGGGAACGACGTAGTAGTGGTGCTCTCCGCGCAGGGGGACACCACGGACGACCTGCTGGAAAAGGCGGCGGAGCTGAACAGGAACCCCTCCAAGCGGGAGCTGGATATGCTCCTGACCACCGGAGAGCAGCAGTCTGTGGCTCTGATGGCCATGTGCCTGGAGAGCATGGGACTGCCTGTGGTATCCCTGACCGGCTGGCAGGTGGGCATCCGCACCGACGCCGCCTACGGCAGCGCCCGCATCCGGCGGGTGGACACAGAGCGCCTCCGCCGGGAGCTGGACGCCCGTCGCATCGTACTGGTGACCGGGTTCCAGGGCGTGAACAAATATGACGACTACACCACCCTGGGCCGGGGCGGCAGCGATACCACGGCGGTGGCTCTGGCCGCGGCCCTTCACGCGGACTGCTGCCAGATCTACACGGACGTGGAGGGTGTTTATACCACCGATCCCAGAAAGGTCCCCGCCGCCCGCAAGTTGGAGGAGATCACATACGATGAAATGCTGGAGCTGGCCTCTATGGGCGCTCAGGTACTGATGAACCGCTCCGTGGAAATGGCAAAGCGCTATGGAGTGGAATTAGAGGTGCTCTCCTCTCTGGTGAGAGCGCCCGGCACAAAGGTTAAGGAGGTTGTCAAACATATGGAAGAAATGAAGATCACCGGCATCGCCAAGGACGAGAAGGTAGCCCGCATCACGGTCATGCAGCTGGAGGATAAGCCCGGCACGGCCTTCCGGGTGCTGAACGCCGTATCCAAGGCCGGCGTGAACGTGGATATGATCATCCAGGCCAACGGCCGGGACGGGGCCAACGACATGAGCTTCGTGGTGGCCGATCAGGACGTGGAGCAGGCCCAGGAAGCCCTGTCCGCCTATAAGCACGTCTCCGTGGATAAGAGCATCGCCAAGGTCAGCGTGGTAGGCGCCGGCATGATGTCCTCCGTAGGTCTGGCTTCCCTGGTTTTCGAGGCGCTGAACGATGAGCATATCAACATCCAGATGATCTCCACCAGCGAGATCAAGATTTCCTGCGTCATAGACGCAGCCAGCGCCGACCGGGCCGTGGCCGCCATCCATCGCAAGTTCTTTGAAAATTAACGGTGACGTTTATTTCGGCTCACCCCGATTTATAACACAAAATACAAAAACTGCCCGCCCCCTTCCGGGGACGGGCAATTTTTATGTTGATACTAAAACTTGCTGATTGCAGCAGCATTAATAGTGCTGGCCAGCGTCCTCGTCGCAGCGCTCCAGGATACCGGCAGCGCCCATGCCGCCGCCGATGCACATGGTCACCAGGGCATACTTGCCGTCGATCTCACGCAGACGGTCAAGAGCCTTGCCGATCAGGATAGCGCCGGTGCAGCCGAGAGGATGGCCCAGAGCCATAGCGCCGCCGTAGGGGTTGACCTTGGACATATCCATGCCCAGCTTGTCGATGCAGACCAGGGACTGGGAAGCGAAGGCCTCGTTGATCTCGATGGTGTCCATCTGATCAACGGTCATGCCGGCGCGCTCCATAGCCTTCGGAGTGGCATACATGGGGCCAAGGCCCATCATGGTGGCGTCGCAGCCGGCCACGGCGAAGCTCTTCAGGCGAGCGATGGGCTTGATGCCCTTGCGGGCAGCCATCTCAGCGCTCATCAGGCAGACATAAGCCGCGCAGTCGTTGGTCTGAGAGGAGGTACCGGCGGTGACAAGGCCGCCCTCTTCCTCAGGAACGAAACAGGTCTTCAGCTTGGCCAGGCTCTCCAGAGAGGTACCCTCACGGATGCCCTCGTCCTGGGTGCACCAGATCTCGTTGCCGTTCTCGTCCAGAACGGGGTTGCCGTCATAGTCGGTCACCTTCACAGGGATGATGGAGGGAGCCAGCTTGCCGGCCTTCTGGGCAGCAGCGGCCTTGGCGTGGGAGTCAACGGCCATCTGGTCCATCATCTCACGGGTGATGCCATAGGCGTGAGCCACGTTCTCAGCGGTCTGGCCCATGCTCATGTAAGCGCCGGGATAGTTCTTGTCCAGCCAGCGGTCAGTGCAGGCGCCCTGGTAGGAGGGGAACACGTTGAAGGTCAGGCTCATGGCCTCCACGCCGCCGGCGAAGTAGCAGTCGCCCTGGCCCATAGCGATGGCGTTGGCGGCCAGCGCAACAGCCTGCAGACCGGAGGAGCAGAAACGGTTGATGCTCATGCCGGAGACAACGTCGGGCCAGCCGGCGCGGTTGACGATCAGTTGGGACACGTTCATGGAGGTCTCACGCATCTGCATGGCGCAGCCGGTGATAACGTCCTCAACCTCCTCAGCCTTCAGGCCGGGGACACGAGCCAGAACGCCGTTCAGAACCTGAGCGCCATACTCGATGGGGTGCATCTTGGCCATGGTGCCTTTGCGGGCGCGGGCGCACCCGCTGCGGCCATAGCCTACGATAACTACATCTCTTGCTTCCATTGGAATCAGACCCTTTCCATAAATATATAATTGCAATATTGGGTATGTACTAATAATTTACCCTAAACAGGCATGAAAGTCAAGGCGTTTCGCATCAATATGCAAATGTTGCGGCGCCCTGCCTTTGAGATCAATACTTGTACCAGCCCTCGCCGGACTTGCGGCCGAACTTGCCGGCAGCATGCAGCTCCTTCATGCTCTCCGGGCACTCGAAACGCTCGGCAGCGCCCTTGCTGTCCAGGGTCTGGAGGGACTCGCAGACGTGGGGGAAGGTGTCCAGGCCGCCCATATCCATCATCTGGAAAGGAGGCACGGGGTGGTTCAGGCCATATTTGATGGCGTTGTCGATGTCCTCCTTGGAGGCGATGCCGTCCTCATAAATGTGGATGCACTCCAGGAAGTAGGCGAACAGAACGCGGTTGACGATGAAGCCGGGGGCGTCCTTGACCTTGACGGAGATCTTGTTCAGACCGTCGCAGAACTCCTTGACGGCAGCGTAGGTATCCTCAGCGGTCTTCTCGCCCAGGATGATCTCAACCAGCTTCATCAGGGGGACGGGGTTGAAGAAGTGCATGCCGATAACACGCTCAGGGCAGTCAACAGCAGTGGCGATCTCGGTGATGGAGATGGAGCTGGTGTTGGTGGCCAGGATGGCGTCGGCCTTGCAGGTGGCGACCATCTTCTTGAAGTAGTCCTTCTTCAGAGCGGGATCCTCGGAAATGGCCTCGATGACGATGTCAGCGTCAGCGATGTCGTCAAAGTTGCTGGTGCCGGTGATGTGGCCCTTGGCAGCCTCAGCCGCAGCGGCTTCCATCTTGCCCTTGCCGACCTGCTTGTCATAGGCGGCGCCGATCTTGGCGACAGCGGCGGCGACCTTCTCGCCGTTGCGGCCCCAAAGGATGACGTCATAGCCGCAGGCGGCGGCATGCTGGGTGATGCTGGAGCCCATGGAGCCCTGGCCCAGAATGGCAACTTTCTTGATCATTGGTGGATTTCCTCCTGTTATAATGTATTTTTTATAAACTAAAAGTTTAATAAACGGAAGTAAGAAGTCGTCAGACTTTTTTGATTCAGTTGTTGGTATATACCGGTGCACGACCCTGGGAGAAGGCGGTCATGCCCTCCCGCTGGTCGTGGGTATCGAACAGCAGGGAGAACTCGGTGGTCTCCCGGAGCTTTGCCTGCTGGGCGTTCACATTGGCGGCGTCTCCCACCACCTTCTTCACAGCGGCCAAAGCGCAGGCGGGCTTCTCGATCAGGGTGGCAGCCAGGCTCTTGGCCTTGGCCATCATGGCGTCATACTCCGCCTGGGAGGCGGCGCTCTCCGCGGCCTTGCTGGCAGCCTTGGCCTGCTCGATGGCCTCAGGGTTGCCGGACTGCTTGGCAGCCTTCACGGCCTTTTTGGCCTCGGCGGCGGCGGCGTCCAGCGCCTCATCCCCGGTGACATACCAGTTCAGCAGGCCCAGGCGATAGGCCTCCTGGCCGGTAATCTTATCCGTGAACATAGCCAGCTCCTTGGCCTTGGAAGGTCCGACGATGTGGCAGGCCCGGATCATGCCGTTGGCACCGGGGACAATACCCAGACCCACCTCCGGGAAGGAGACCAGGGTGCGGGAGCCGCCCACGCGGAAATCGCAGGCCAGCGCCAGCTCAAAGCCGCCGCCGAAGGCGAAGCCGCCCACTACAGCGATGGTAGGAATGGCCATATTTTCCAGCAGCTCGTTGATGTCCTTGGCAAGCTGGCAGATATCCCGCGCGGAGCGGGGATTGACCTCCATCATTTCCTTCAGGTCCGCGCCGGCGGCAAAGGCCCGGGCGGAGCCAGTAACGATCAGGACCCGGGCGGTCTTGTCGCTCATGACCTCCTGGATGGCTGCCATGATATCCCGGTTGATCTCCCCGCTCAGGGCGTTCAGGGCCTTGGGGCGGTGGAGCTGCAAAACGGCAATGCCGTCCTCGCAGTCGTAGATGACATTTTCGTATTCGATGTGCATTGGTTTCTCATCCTTCCTAATGTGGGCTATGGCGGCGCTGGGATCGGAGATACCTCCGGTCCCAGACGTTATGCGCTTATTCTGCGGGGATGGACTGGCCGCCGTCGCAGAGGATATAGGTGCCGGTCATATAGCCGAAGCTGTCCGAGCACATGGCCAGGACGGGGCCGGCGATCTCCTCGATGGTGCCGAGACGGCGCACAGAGGTGGCCTTGGACTGCTGACGGTAATAGTCGGTCTGATTGCCGTTTTCGTCGATGAAGAACTTCTCGTTCAGCGGGGTGACCACATAGCCGGGGCAGATGCAGTTGCAGGTGATGTTTTCCCGGCCGAAGTTGTTGGCCATGGTGCGGGCCAGGGACAGGCAGCCTGCCTTGGAGGCGCCGTAGGCCACAACGCCCTTGCCGCCGATCAGGCCGCCCACGGAGGCGGTGATGATGATGCGGCCGCCCTTCTTGCCGTTGGTGGCGTTCTGCTTGATCATCTGACGGGCAGCGGCCTGGCAGAACATGAAGGTGCCGGTCAGGTTGGTGGCGATGACCTTTTCAAAGTCCGCCGCCGTGTACTCAGGACGGCCCTCACGGGTCTCCACGATCAGGGCGGTGGGGCCGGACACGCCGGCGTTGTTGATAAGGATATTCAGCTCGCCGAATTCCTTCACGGTTTCGTCAATGACCATCTGGATCTGATCCTGACGGGAGGAGTCGGCGGGGATGCCAAGGGCCTTGCCGCCCTTGCAGTAGTTCTCGTTCAGGTCAGCCACTGCGTCCTCCACCTTGGCGGCGGTACGGGCGGTGATGACCACATTGCAGCCATAGGCTGCCAGAGCGCAGGCCATGCCGAAGCCCAGACCCTGGGTACCGCCGGTGATGATGGCGGTCTTGCCGGTCAGGTCAAAGGACGGGATACCCATTTTGCGGTTCATATGTGCCATTGGTGATCTTCTCCTTTACATAGGAGGGGACATGCGTCCCCTCCCGGTCAAATTTTTATTTTGCTTTCTTGGTGGCGTCGAAGCGGGCCAGCATGGCGCGAGGCGTGGCGGTATGAGCGCTGCGCTCGTACCGGGGGCACTCCTCGTAGCCGGGCAGACCGGCCAGGTACTTGGCGATCTTCTTCAGCTCCTCCAGGTCGTACCGGCTCATCAGGGTGATCTCCTCCATCAGGGGGGAGCCGCCGCCGTGAACGCCGGCCACTGCCTGTGCGCCCTCAAAGGCATCGCAGAGCTTGGTCTCCATCATGCGCATAACACGGTGCGTGTCCTCTGCGGAATAAGCCGGGTTGCGGACGATATACTTGCTGCACAGCTCGCCCACATTGTCCTCCTCCATATAGAAGTTCTCCTCGGTGGGCAGAGAGGCGCACACGCCGCCGCACAGGTCGGCCAGGATCTCATATTCATGATAGATGTTGTGGCCCGCCAGACGACGACCGGCGTTGGTGAGGATCTCATCGGGGACCCACTGGCCGGAGGGGAACTGAACAGCGTGGTGGGCAGCGGCCTCACCGGCAGCGAACACCAGCTCAGCGGTCTGGATGATGTCGCAGATCTTGGAGCGGACGTGGGACTCCTTGGCGATGTCGTTCACATCGGCCACCAGAGCGGCCTGGGAGGCAATGACCTCGGACACGGCAGTCTTGCAGCCGGTGTAGGAGTGACGGTGATAGTGGGCGAACATCAGGGCCAGATAGCCGGCATAGCGGCACACGCCCTCGTTGTCACGGCCGCACATGAACACGCGCTCATAGGGCACGAACACGTCGTCAAACACAGTCAGGGACTCCACGTCGCCGATCTTGGCCCAGGGAGCGTCGAGCACCTTGCGCTTGTGATGCTGGCCGGGCAGAGCCATCAGCTTGATGCCGGGCCAGTCGGCGGGCAGCGCGAAGGCCACAGCGTAGTCGGAGTCTTCCTGGTTCATGAACTTGGTGGGGTTCACAATGATCTCGTCCACATAGGGGGCGTTGGAGTTGCAGATCTTGGCGCCGCGGACGATGATGCCCTTGCAGGGCTTGCCATCCAGGCCGATGCCGTCCACATTGGTATCCACCACATGGACGAACTGGTCAGGGTCAGGCTGCTGATGGGCACGCTTATACTTGGGGTTGCGGGAGCCCTTCACGTCGGTCTGGGCGCAGTTGCAGACCAGATCGTTCTCCTGGCAGTACTTGATGTACTTCAGCAGGCGCTGATGATACTCGGTGCCGCAGGCCTCGTCGCAGTCATAGGTGACGGAGTACAGGGCGTTCATGGCGTCGGTGCCCATGCAGCGCTGCATGCAGCCGCCCACACGGTGGCAGATAAGACGGGTCATCAGCTGCTTCTTCAGCAGGTCGTCCTGGGTGCCGTGGATGTGGGTGCAGCGGTTGACGATAGCGCCCTCCATGCCGGGGATGTTGGACTCAGCCAGGCACACGTCGGCATAGCGGGGGTCATTGGCGGTGTCATAGCACTGCTTCATGACGTAGGTGCCGCCTACGATCCAGTCGGCCAGGTCGCGCTCAGCGCCCTCCTTGCCATTGGAGCGGTCCACCTTCTTGCCGTGAAGGTATACGTTGGGCTTCATCTTCAGCAGACGGGCCTTGTACTGTTCGTAGGTGCCGACATAATTTTTTGCAGACATTGTATTTCTCTCCTAAAAATATAAAAATTTAAATTGAACGCAGATTATTTCTTTGCGGCGCTGGCCTTGGACGCATCAAATTTTGCCAGCATCGCACGGGGGGTCTGAACGGCCCGCTCATACCGGGGGCACTCCTCATAGCCGGGCAGACCGGCCAGGTACTTGGCGATCTTCTTCAGCTCCTCCAGGTCGTACCGGCTCATCAGGGTGATCTCCTCCATCAGGGGGGAGCCGCCGCCGTGAACGCCGGCCACTGCCTGTGCGCCCTCAAAGGCATCGCAGAGCTTGGTCTCCATCATGCGCATAACACGGTGCGTGTCCTCTGCGGAATAAGCCGGGTTGCGGACGATATACTTGCTGCACAGCTCGCCCACATTGTCCTCCTCCATATAGAAGTTCTCCTCGGTGGGCAGAGAGGCGCACACGCCGCCGCACAGGTCGGCCAGGATCTCATA